>JBATHQ010000263.1:0-4412 GCA_049667005.1 Psychromonas sp. | reverse complement strand
AAAAATGTTAAAGGGTTATATTTTATCGGTGAAGCCTTAGATGTCACCGGCTGGCTCGGAGGATTCAACTTCCAATGGGCGTGGGCAAGCGGCTGGGCGGCAGGGCAAGAGGTTTAGTTGTAATGATGGAATTAAAACGAAGACGTTCTGAATAAAACGAAGACAATCTTTTTGCTAATTTTATCTAACTTGTTGTATTTAAAGAAATAGATTGTCTTCGTTTTTTCCGTTTAATTTAATTCGGTTTGTTACTGGCTTAATTCTCATAAATTAATTGGCTGAATTAGTTCTATTTTCTGCTATATCTCAAACCACTTTTTTTGGACGAATTCTTTGCTAACTTGGAACTAAGTGACTTAAGTAATATCAATCACAAGTTTATAGGTTACTAAGTTGCTAATGGCTTAGAATACCTTAGAAGTGATAGCTATTTCATCTAAGTTATATACAAGATTAATGTCTGCTTGTCGGATTTACTGCCGTAATACTTTGAATTATTTAGGCTCCTAAGAGCCTAAGGCAGACGCATCACATCAAGCTGAAGAGGGATATGAGTATTTTTATGCAAAATGGCATTCGATGTATACCCAATAAAAGCAAGAAAAAACAGTGTTAAGCTGGCTCTTATTCTAATCACCAAGCTCTTCCATGACAAAATCGATGAAACTTCGTACCTTTGCCGACATATGCTTCCTACTGGGGTAGACCATATAAACCCCTATCGAAGGCTTAGCCCAATCAGAGAAAACCTCTACTAATGTTCCCGTTTCAAGCTCATCTTTTAACGCAAAGCGAGGCACTCGAAATATACCTTGATCAGCGACACCTAAGTCTATTTCCAATGTGGAATTATTGGTGAGCACGTGGCTTTCAACGTGCACCTGAATTGAATCTCCATTATGATCTTGAAATAGCCAAATATTGGGTTGTTTCAAATTGCTATAACTGATTATTTTATGCCGATCTAAATCGTACGGGTGTTGTGGTACACCATGTTTAGCTAGGTAACCCGGTGAAGCCAATACTAGGGCTTCTGATTGAGTAATTTTTCGACTGATCAAACTAGAGTCTTCGAGGTGCATAGCGGCTCTAATCACTACATCAAACCCATCGGATATAAGATCGATCTTTCTATCATTAAGATCTAACTCTAGTTGGATCTTTGGGTGTTTTTCAGTAAATTGACTTAGTACAGGGCTGAGATTAGACAAACCATACGAGATAGGACAACTGATTCGAAGCAGCCCATGGGGCTCTCCCAGCTTGCCTATGATTGCATTTTCTGCTTGCTCTGCATCTTCAATTATTTGTTGGCACAGTTGAAAATAAAGTTCGCCTTCCGGCGTCAAGCTCAGCGACCGAGTTGTTCTATGTAACAGGCGAACACCTAAACGAGCTTCTAGCTTATTAATTTCTTTACTGATGTAAGACGTAGAGTGCCTGCTAATATCCGCAGCCAGGGTAAAACTGCCCGATTTTACAACATGAACAAAAATCACCATACCATCAAGTAATTTGCCTTTAATCGCCATGACGTCGCCTTTTTAACCAAGTATTCACTGTAATTGCAAGTCATTTGGAAACAATCAATCCACATCTAGAGGATTAATTAACAAATGAAATTGATTTAAAGTGTATCCATCCACTGACACAAAAGATAGGAAATGATGATGAAAGTACTCGCATTCGCAGCAACAAGCAGCAAGAATTCCATGAATAAGCACTTAGCCAACTACGCAGCAAAACAAATTGAAGGCGCACAAGTAGAGCTTCTAGATATAAATGACTATGAAATGCCACTGTTTAGTGAAGATCGTGAAAAAGAGCTAGGTCAACCAGAGCTTGCAAAAGCTTTCTATCAAAAGCTTGGAGAAGCGGATGCTATCGTTATCTCTTTTGCAGAGCACAATGGTTCCTATACCGCAGCGTACAAGAACCTTTTTGATTGGACATCTCGCATCAATATGCAAATGTTCCAAAACAAACCTGTCATCATGTTGGCAACTTCACCTGGCCCGGGCGGAGCTGGAACTGTACTGGCCGCAGCACAAGGTTCGGCACCTTATTTTGCAGCAGATGTGAAAGGGGCGATTTCAGTACCAAGCTTTTACGATAATTTTGATACAGAGAATGGCCAATTAACCAATAAAGACTTGGTTGATAAGATACTGAGCGCAATTTCTCTGCTGTAGTGACTTAGTAAAACTTCCCAGAGGCTTGAAACGCTTTAAGGGGTGAAGGTGCCTTGACGTTATACATGAATGTGTGCAGAGACCTTTACGCTCGCTCTTGGGAGAAAGCGAGCGTAAAAGTTATCGCTTATCACAAAATAACTGAGGCGCTTTGTCCCTTTCCGAGATAGAACTCAAAATTAATAAGGACCGCTGGGAGCCTAAATTTATATGGGAAAAATGGCTAATATTATATTTCAGGTGATCCATCGATGATACGTGGGGTAACAACTCAGCAAAAATCATCATTTGCTATTAATCCTTTTATGGGAACATAAGGCGGTTTAATGAATGTTAGGAGGCAATATGTCAGACTCAATAATAAAAATATTTAATTTAGGTTTCCCATGGACAACATCAGATCCCTTCTTATTCTGTGTATATCATCAGGATTTTTACCCAAATGGTAAAAGTGATTTTAGTCCAGCGGTATCATTAAAAGGGAGGAATATTGGCCAAGATTTTACACTAAAAGATGGATGGAGAATGTATCATGGAGAAAACATCCCGGGATTTCCTCATCATCCCCACCGAGGATTTGAAACTGTTACAGTGGTGAATAAAGGACTAGTTGATCATTCCGATTCTTTAGGCTGTGCTGGTCGATATGGAAACGGAGATGTGCAGTGGTTAACAACTGGAAATGGGGTTCAGCATGCTGAAATGTTTCCACTATTAAATCAGAATAGGGATAATCCAAGTGAATTATTCCAAATATGGTTAAATCTCCCAGCAAATAACAAAATGGTTACCCCAAGTTACAAAATGTTATGGAATGAGGATATTCCAATCAAAACCTACGTAGCAGGCAATGGTGCTACGACTACGGTTAAAGTTGTAGCCGGAGAACTACATGAAACAAAAGCTCTAGAACCAACACCACACTCTTGGGCTAATGATGAAAAGAATAATGTAGCAATATGGACTATTGAAATGGAAGCAAGTGGCAAATGGACTATTCCCAAGAGTTTAGAAGGATTAAATAGAACTATATATTTTTTCGAAGGAGATCAGTTAAGAGTTGGCTCTGAAGAAATTAGTGTTAATCAGGGAGTTGAACTGCTGAGTAATAGCGAGGTAACTATAGAAAACAGTGGAGAAACATTAGCAAGACTGCTTCTTCTTCAAGGTAGACCAATAGGTGAGCCTGTAGCGCAATACGGCCCTTTTGTTATGAATACCGAGGCAGAAGTTCAACAGGCATTTCAGGATTATCAGCAAACTCAGTTTGGTGGATGGCCATGGGATAGACCTGATCCAATTCACGGAAATAGAGGACGTTTTGCACAACATGCAGATGGAACTGAAGAGGTGCCAAAGAGCAATAAACAATAAAAATCTTGTAATCATGAAATTAAAACGAAGACAATCTTTTTGCTAATTTTATCTAACTTGTTGTATTTAAAGAAATAGATTGTCTTCGTTTGAATAGCGCTGTTCCTTGGCAGAAAATATGTGCGTTGTTTGAACTGAGATATTAGCCATTCCCCGATCCGGCAGTTCTGCCTGTCCAACTCAACTTAATTCAGCACGTTTTATTCAATAAAAGGGGAGTCTGACATACTCGCCCCCCCACACACACAATGAGGCTGTTTTATACTCAGTTACAAGTCATGTGAGGTTTTTTCCCATTCTCATTGCACATTATATGAAGGCTTGATGCACAAGTTTCACATGTGTAATAATTTAACCATCTGAAAATAAACGAATAAAATTATTTAATTTGCATTTATAGAGATCTCGATAAATACAAATGCGTCATTTCTCCAAAATAAAAAATTAATTTATATGCGGGTATGTGTTCTATCTTACTGTTTTATAAACTTAGTAAGGTGTAATCTTTGTTATTATATTAATAATTAAAATGTGTATTAGTAAGAATGCAGACTAATACACTGTTAAGCATCTATGAAACTAAATCGACCACTCAAAGTAATTTTAGGTCTACTGATACTCCCGCCTTTGGCTGTAGTTGCGTTATTTTTACTCGCGATAGTTTGGCCGTCGACACCACTTCCGATTGAAGAGGTTTTTTTGGGGGCTTGCAGTTCAGATTATAAACCTGAGTATATTGTAGGCGAGAGGCCGCACTCATTTTCAATCGCACCGCAAGGAGTCTGGTACGATGAAAGCGGGGAGCTTACAGTTTCAGTGGCAGCAGCATCTAATATATATGAAGGC
>JBATHQ010000262.1:0-13456 GCA_049667005.1 Psychromonas sp. | reverse complement strand
AATTAGCGCAGGAGATTGGCGATTTCGATGCTGAATTTTTATTGGATTTTTTCACTGAAAAAATTGGCGGGTATTATTACAATCAGGGATTAAATGATGCGCGTGCTTTATTGGATGAAAAACTGGATACGATTACTGAATCATTTTATGAACTGGAAAAAATAACAGAATTTGATTAATAGGTGATTGCTATCTGCTCTCGGCGCTCAGTTGTCTGCGCGCCGTGAGCATCCATTTTAACAAGTATAAATTAACAGTCTAAACTGATAGCAATTCCATTCAGTTGTGGTCTGCTTAGGCGCAGTGAGTGGATTTTCGTTAACCTGAAGCAGGAGAATAGAAATGCCCAATGCGACTGTCTGTAAACAATTATTGAGCCCAGCCAAGCTAGGTCCATACCAATTACAAAATCATCTTGTTATGTCACCGATGACACGCAATCGTGCTATCGGAAATGTTCCAAACGAACTCATGGCGGAGTATTACGCACAGCGTGCAACGGCCGGGCTTATTGTTAGCGAGGGTACATCGCCCTCGGAGAATGGTCTTGGCTATCCAAGGATCCCGGGGATTTTCTCAGCGGCGCAGGTCGCTGGTTGGGGACGTGTAACCCAGGCTGTGCATGCAAAAGGGGCTAAAATATTTGTGCAGTTGATGCATACCGGGCGAATTGCGCATCCTCTTAATCTGCCGGAGGGCGCGCGCATGTTCGCACCCTCGGCCGTTGCCGCAGAGGGGGAGATGTTTACTGATGCACAAGGCATGAAACCTCATCCAATACCGATGGCGATGTCTGGCGACGATATTATCAACACGCAAAAAGAGTTTGTCAAAGCAGCTGAAAATGCTATTGCAGCGGGGTTTGATGGTGTTGAACTGCACTCGGCCAATGGCTATTTGCTAGAGCAGTTTATCCGCCCTAATTCCAATTTGCGTACGGATCAGTATGGCGGCTCAATTGAGAATAGGGCGCGTTTTGTTGTGGAAGTCGTCGCCGCAACGGCCGCAGCAATCGGCAAAGATAAGGTCGGGATCCGCTTATCCCCCTTTGGTGTGTTTAATGATATGCCACTTTATGACGCGATGGAGGCGGATTATACTTATTTAACTGAAAAATTAAATGCGCTGGGCATCGTCTATTTACATATTGTGGATCACTCATCAATGGGTGCGCCAGTTGTACCGGATACGATGAAAAAAACGATGCGTCGTTTATTTAAACAGACCCTGATCCTATCCGGTGGCTATGATGCAGCGCGTGGCGAAAAAGATCTCACTGCCGGCAATGGCGATTTAATCGCTGTCGGTCGCCCCTTCCTGGCAAACCCGGATCTGCCTGCTAGATGGCAGACAAATTCGCCTTTGAATACGCCTGACATGGATACCTTTTATTCAGCAGACGCAAAAGGGTATACCGATTATCCCGTGCAGAATAAATAGGTTAATTGTATTAGCAAACCAGGGGGTAGAAGAGTAAAGCTGATCAGTGATAATATTTTTATCTATAACAGGGTTTATTTTTTGAATCAATGAGATAACAATAGAACAGGACTAATAAGAGATGAATATTTGTAAGGCAGGTAAAGCAAAAAGTGGTGGAGCTATGCGGGATCGAACCGCAGACCTCAACGCTGCCAGCGTTGCGCTCTCCCAGCTGAGCTATAGCCCCACTTTTTTATTTTCTATTTCACTCTAGGAGTGAACAGGGCGTATAATATGCGCCCTGTTTTTATATGTCAATTCAATAGATTAACAAAAATGTTTGATTGCTTATTTATTACGCAGCTTCGCGTGCGCTAATAAATTCCAGCGCGCGATTGATGCGTGCAATACTGCGTTCTTTGCCAATCAGACGCAGTGTTACATCCAGTGATGGAGATTGACCTGCACCGGTAATTGCAACACGCAGCGGCATGCCCACTTTACCCATTCCAACTTCTAATTGATCTGCTGTATCTTGAATAGCGGTGTGCAATGCAGCATCAGACCAGTCCTCTAATGCAGTTAATTTTTGTAGCACTAATTCCAGCGCTTCTTTGGCAACCGGACGAAGGTGTTTCTTAGCAGAGACCGCATCAAACTCTTCATATTCTTCAAAGAAATAACGGCTTGAGTCTGCTAACTCAACTAATGTTTTAGCGCGTTCAGCGAGCGCCGTAACAACGTCAGGTAGCGCAGGGCCGTTACTGGTATCAATTTTCTGATTGTCCATGTGCCAAACAAGATGCTCTGCAATATAAGCAGGATCAAGGGTTTTAATATAGTGCTGGTTTAACCAAATAAGCTTGTCGGTATTGAATGCCGAAGGGGCTTTATTGATAGCATCTAAGGAAAACAGTTCAATCATCTCTTTTTCTGAGAAAATTTCCTGGTCACCGTGAGACCAACCAAGACGCACTAAATAGTTTTTAAGTGCTTCAGGCAAGTAACCTTCATCACGGTATTGCATCACTGAAACTGCACCATGACGCTTAGACAGTTTGGCACCGTCATCGCCTAAAATCATCGCTACATGCGCATATTCAGGCAGCGGGGCATTTAATGCTTTAAGAATATTAATTTGACGCGGGGTATTATTGATATGATCTTCACCACGAACAACATGGGTAATACCCATATCCCAGTCATCAACGACCACACAAAAGTTATAAGTTGGCGTGCCATCGGTACGCTGAATGATTAAATCATCCAGTTCACTGTTGGAAAATTCAATATGATCGCGGACGTGATCATCAAACTTCACGCTGCCTTCTTTAGGATTTTTGAAACGTACTACAAAAGGCGCATCTGTTTCAACTGCTGCTATATCACGACATTTACCATCGTAACGCGCTGCCTGGCCTGCTTTTTCTTGCTCTTCACGCAATGTATTTACGCGCTCTTTTGAGCAGTAGCACTTATATGCCGTACCATCGGCAAGCATCTTTGCAATGATCTCGTTATAACGATCAAAACGTTTTGTCTGATAATAAGGGCCTTCATCCCAGGTCAAGCCCATCCACGTCATTCCCTCTAAAATCGCTTCAACAGCTTCAGGCGTCGAACGCGCTATATCTGTATCTTCTATACGTAATACAAACTCCCCGCCGGTGTTTTTTGCATGTAACCAGGAATAAAGCGCAGTGCGCGCGCCGCCAACGTGTAAAAAGCCGGTCGGGCTAGGGGCAAAACGTGTTTTAACTTTCATCGAAAAGTGTCCTTATGTATTAGGCGCTAAAATAATCCGCGTATTTTAACGGATACCGTTGTAATTACATTAACTATTTCTATTTTCTCAAAAACAAGGTGAATAAAAAGAACTCATTAGCCATAAAATAAACAAGCATTGTTTACCCTTTGAGCGGTTAAACAAAAAACATGCATTTTCTTGGGAAAAGGCTTGACTGAAAAAGGGCTATCCCTATAATACGCCACACAAACGACGCAGGAGATTAGTGTTGTTTAAAATTAAAGATGGGCGGTTAGTGCCGTTTTGCGGAGAGCAATGCTCGATGCCTTTAATCTTCTTTATTCGGAAGTAAAATGAATTCTCCATTAAAGATGGGCGATTAGCTCAGTTGGGAGAGCACCGCCCTTACAAGGCGGGGGTCACTGGTTCAAGCCCAGTATCGCCCACCATCTTTAACTTCAACATTCAAAATTTCAATCGACTTATCTCTTTTTATTCTCATTTTTTTCCTAAGCAATTTAAGACTCTTACCTCTGCAGTTAAACGTTTTTCTAATAACAGAAATACCCGTAAACGTGATTTTTTTAATTATTGTCCTATCTCAAATAACTTCATTTCAGCATTTTTAATAATTATGATTTTAGTCATTTTTTTGTTATTTCTTCACAAAAACACGTTTAAATATTTTGATAAAAGGAAAGCTTAAGTTAAGGTTCGTTAAATTTTTTTCCCGGATAAAAAAAGAGGACAAATGGATTCAATACAAAATCACGTTACAGCATTAGTCAGTAGTGCGGATACATTATTTATTTTATTAGGTGCGGTCATGGTCTTTGCGATGCATGCCGGTTTTGCTTTTTTAGAAGTAGGTACAGTCCGTCATAAAAACCAAGTTAATGCATTAGTGAAAATTATGTCTGATTTTGGTGTCTCCGCGCTGGTTTATTTTTTCTTCGGTTACTGGTTGGCTTATGGCGTGACTTTCTTCGACAGTGCGGCTGTGCTGGCGCAAAATAATGGTTATGAATTGGTCAAATTCTTTTTCTTAATGACCTTTGCAGCTGCCATTCCTGCGATTATCTCCGGCGGTGTTGCTGAACGTGCTAAATTTAATCCGATGCTAATCGCTGCTGCTTTATGTGTTGGTTTGGTTTATCCTTTCTTTGAAGGCTTGATTTGGAATGGCAATTACGGATTCCAAGATTGGTTAACGGCTAACTTTGGTGCCTCGTTCCATGATTTTGCCGGATCGATCGTTGTCCACGCAGTGGGTGGTTGGATTGCATTTTCCGCTATTATTATTTTAGGCAGCCGTAATGGTCGTTACCGTGGCGGTAAGTTAGTCGCTTTTGCACCTTCGAATATTCCATTATTAGCACTTGGAGCGTGGATTTTATCTGTTGGCTGGTTCGGTTTTAATGTGATGTCGGCCCAGGCGATTGAAGGTATAAGTGGCTTAGTTGCAATGAACTCATTAATGGCAATGGTCGGCGGTATAATCAGTTCACTGGTTATCGGTAAAAAAGACCCGGGTTTTATTCACAATGGTCCATTGGCCGGGCTTGTTGCGGTGTGTGCCGGCTCAGACATAATGCATCCTATTGGTGCGTTGGCGACGGGGGTTGTGGCAGGTGGTTTATTTGTATGGTTATTCACCTACGTACAAAATAAATATACTAGTTTTGATGATGTGCTCGGTGTCTGGCCGTTACATGGTATGTGCGGTTTATGGGGCGGTATTGCTGCTGGTATTTTTGGTTTAGAAAGTTTAGGTGGTCTGGGCGGTGTTAGCTTTACCAGCCAGTTAATTGGATCCCTTGCCGGCGTTGCCGTTGCGTTAATTGGTGGTTTTATTGTCTATAAAGTTGTTAATAGTATATCGCCTGTGCGTCTCTCGGAAGAGGAGGAGTTCAACGGGGCTGATGTCTCGATACACCAGATTGGCGCCACTAATGTGATCAATCAATAGATTGATTAAACAATAAAAGGGATTATATAAATAATCCTTTTTTTATACCCAAAATCTTTAGTGCTTAATAGTTAGATCTGTTACAACTAACTATTAAGACCGTATTTAAACAAATATGGCAAAAATTTAAATTTTGTAATTAGGAGAAAAAAATGAAAGTTGTTGAAGTTAAACATCCTCTGATTCAGCATAAACTGGGTTTATTGCGTGAAGGCGATATCAGCACTAAGCGTTTCCGTGAAATTGCACGTGAAGTGGGCAGTTTACTAACTTATGAAGCAACCACCGATCTTGAACTCGAAACGGTTAAAATTCAAGGCTGGAATGGGGAGATAGAAGTACAGCAAATTAAAGGCAAAAAAGCCACTGTGGTGCCAATTCTGCGTGCCGGTTTAGGCATGATGGACGGTGTGCTGGAGCATATGCCAAGCGCTAAAATCAGTGTTGTTGGCATCTACCGCGATGAAGAAACACTTAAGCCTGTTCCATATTTCCAAAAATTAGTGGGTAATATCGACGAGCGTCTGGCGATTGTGGTTGATCCTATGCTTGCTACGGGCGGCTCTATGATCTCTACCATCGATTTACTCAAAAAAGCGGGCTGCACACAGATAGTCGTGCTCGTTTTAGTCGCGGCTCCCGAAGGTATCAAGGCATTAGAAGCTGCGCACCCTGATATCGAGCTTTACACTGCCTCTATTGATGATCATTTAAATGCGCAGGGTTATATTATTCCGGGTCTTGGTGATGCAGGTGACAAGATTTTTGGGACTAAATAGTCATAGTCAATAGCTGAATTGAAGCCAAGAATATTGTGTTTATAGTGGGAGCAAGCCTGGTTTTGATGCCGTTGTCAGTGTCATCAACTCCTTGCTCATACCCGTTATCTGTGAATACAGTGTCATAGCGTTAGAGTCATAAACTGAAATAGATAGGAAATTGTTTTGAAAAACACGGAAAAAGAGAAGGGAGCTAATCCCAGCTATGGGGCGCATGAGGACGTGACCGCTAATTTAAGCGTCGTTCAACAAGCTTTAGCGGGTTCGCAAATGTTATTTGTAGCATTTGGTGCCTTGGTGTTGATGCCATTAATTACCGGATTAGATCCCAACGTGGCGTTGTTTACTGCCGGTATCGGGACGCTGCTCTTCCATTTAGTGACCAAAGGGCAAGTGCCGATATTTTTAGCCTCGTCATTCGCATTTATCGCACCTATTGCATATGGTATTCAAACCTGGGGAATACCGGGCACCATGTCGGGATTATTTTGTGCGGGTATAGTTTATATGCTGATGTCCTATGCGGTTAAGCTTCGCGGTGTTGATTTTATCCACCGCCTTCTGCCACCCGTTGTTGTCGGACCGGTAATTATGGTGATTGGTTTAGGTCTTGCACCTGTTGCTGTGAATATGGCTTTGGGTAAAGCGGGTGACGGTAGTTTTGTTTTAATCGAGCAAAATACCGCCATGATCATCTCTTTCTCATCATTAATCAGTACCTTATTAGTGGCGACAAAAGCGAAAGGTGTGTTTAAATTAGTGCCTATCCTTTCCGGCGTACTCGTTGGATATATCCTGTCACTGTTTTTTGGCGTGATTGATTTTAGTCCAATCAGCAGTGCTGCCTGGTTAAGTCTGCCAAACTTTGTTGCGCCGGAATGGAACTGGCAGGCCGTGTTATTTATGATCCCCGTGGCGATTGCCCCCGCTGTTGAACATGTTGGCGATATTCTGGCAATCAGTAATGTGACGGGTAAGGATTTCTTGAAAAAACCGGGTTTACATCGCACCCTGTTTGGTGACGGTCTGGCTACAAGTGCCGCTTCTTTATTTGGTGGACCGCCTAATACGACCTATTCAGAGGTGACTGGTGCGGTGATGCTGACGCGTAACTTCAATCCTAGAATAATGGTCTGGGCTGCAATTATTGCGGTGTTGTTGGCTTTTATCGGAAAATTTGGTGCTATTTTGCAAACCATTCCATCGGCGGTAATGGGCGGTATCATGATTTTACTGTTTGGTACGATAGCATCGGTCGGATTAAATACTCTGGTTCGTCATCAGGTTGATCTGTCCAATGCGCGTAATCTATGTATTGTCTCCGTGGTGTTAGTTTTCGGCATTGGCGGTATGGCTTTTAACTTTGGTGATTTTAGTTTACAAGGTGTGAGTTTATGCGCCATTGTTGCTATTCTGCTAAATTTGTTTCTGCCAAGAACGAAACATTAAGTTAAAAATATAATCCCCTAAAACGTAATACTCTGGTTAACGAGTTCTAGTTAACAAGTATTACGTTTTTTCTGCTTAGCCTGCGTACACCATTCTTCTCTTGTTAATGTCAACAAACACCTTCCTGTTCTTTTAACGCTATCTGACAAAGTCTGCGGCACTCCTTTTTAACTGGGCTATTATTAAAGCATAATGCTTTCTATAGGAGGGGTGATAATGAAAAAGTTACCTATCTTTTGGCTATTCATTTCTACCTTGCTAAGTTTCAGTGTCAGCGCCAAAGAGGTTTGGGTTATTCCAGTGCAGGGGGCTATTGGTCCTGCTACCTCTGATTACCTTGGGCGGGAGTTGCTACTGGCAGAGCAGCAAAATGTTGCTCTGGTAGTCCTTAAGATGGATACCCCGGGCGGTTTAGACACCGCTATGCGCAGTATTATCCAGGATATCACAGCTTCTGCCATTCCGGTTGCCACCTGGGTTGGTCCAAGCGGGGCAAGGGCTGCCAGTGCGGGCACCTATATTTTATTAGCAAGCCATATTGCGGCAATGGCTAATGCCACTAATCTTGGCGCGGCAACCCCTGTCGCGATCGGTATCTCCGGCGCAACAGACTCTCCCGAGAAATCTGCCGATGATGATAATGCTTCGGCTAAGCAGGTTGAGCCTGAAAATTCAGAGCAGGTCAAAGCCAATACTACCCTTGAGAAAAAAGCAATTAATGATGCCCGTGCCTATATTCAGGGACTGGCTAAACTGCATGGGCGTAATGCGCAATGGGCTGAGAAAGCCGTTACAGAGGCGGCGAGTATTGATGCGCAAACAGCATTAGCTGAGAATGTCATTGATTTTATTGCCGATGATCTCGAACAGTTAATAACGTTAGCCAATGGCCGTTCAATTTTATTGGCAGGTGAACAATTTGAACTGGCACTGCAGGATACTACCTTAGTAGAACGTTTACCCGATTGGCGTTATACCTTCTTAGCAACTATTACCAATCCCAATGTCGCTTATATTTTAATGTTGATCGGTATCTACGGATTATTATTGGAGTTTTATAATCCCGGCGTTGGTCTGCCCGGAGTATTAGGCGGGATCTGTTTATTACTGGCAATGTATGCACTGCAGATGCTACCGGTAAATTATGCCGGACTGGGTTTGATTATACTTGGCCTTATTTTACTGATCGCCGAAGCCTTTAGCCCAAGTTTTGGCGTGTTAGGTTTAGGCGGGGTTATCTCGTTTATTTTAGGCTCTATCTTCCTCCTGGACAGTGATATACCCGAATTTCAAATTGCAAAACCGCTAATTATTGCTGTTTCTGTCGTATCCGCTGCCTTTATTTTATCGATGATCACTTTGTTACTGAAAGTAAGGCGCCAGAAAGTGACCACGGGGATTAATGTTTTAGTGGGGCAGTTGGCTACCGTCAAAGATGATTTTGAGACGGGTCTGGGTTGGGTTGAGGTTGCCGGTGAAGTCTGGCAGGCATCGAGTAAAGACAATTTGCGCGCAGGGCAGAAAGTGCGCATTGAACAAGTCAATGGATTGAATTTAGTTGTTACTGTCACTGAGTAAGAAAATCAAGTCAAATACGCTTGTTCCTATTTATAAGGAGAAAGGTCATGATGATTTATAGTTTAACCGGTGGTTTTATTACCATCATAGTAGTCGCATTACTCTTTAGCATGTTCAAGGTGTTACGTGAATATGAGCGGGGGGTGGTCTTTTTCCTGGGTCGTTTTCAAATAGTAAAAGGGCCGGGTTTAGTTATTTTAATACCGGTTATTCAGCAGATGGTACGCGTTGATTTACGTACCATTGTGTTAGATGTACCCACACAGGATTTAATAACACGTGATAATGTGTCGGTTAAAGTCAATGCGGTTGTCTATTTTAGGGTCGTTGATCCGCAGATGGCGATCAATAATGTTGAAAGTTATCTGGAGGCGACCAGTCAACTGTCACAAACAACTCTGCGTTCGGTATTAGGGCAACATGAGTTGGATGAGTTATTGTCCGAGCGGGATCGGTTGAATAAAGATATTCAAGTTATTTTAGACAAACAAACCGATAACTGGGGCATAAAAATTTCGGCAGTTGAAGTTAAACATGTGGATCTTGATGACAGCATGATCCGTGCATTAGCGAAACAGGCCGAAGCTGAGCGTGTCAGACGGGCAAAAGTTATCCATGCTACGGGTGAGCTAGAAGCTTCGGAAAAACTACAGCAGGCTGCATTAGTCTTGGGCAAAGCGCCGAATGCCGTGCAGTTAAGGTATATGCAGACCCTGACTGAAGTCGCGAATGACAGAACTTCCGTGATTATTTTCCCGATGCCGATGGATTTGCTGGATAACCTGCAAGATATAATGAAACAAAAAACGGATAGCTAATTTAAGTGGGGGCAGTGGATAGCCTCACGCTTCTTATCACTTGGCATGGCAGGAGCTTATGACATTACTTCTTTTGACTTGTCTATTGATATCGGTGTCTCATTTTTATGCGCCAGATGCTACTATCAGTGGCGACACATAACCGATGACTCGATCAACAGGAACAGTGACAATATGCTTAAGTTATGCGCAATAGTCTGGAAAAAATTTATACAAGCTTTTCAAGAGACACAAGAGTTTCAACAACGCGTTTGGGTTGTAAGTATCGCTAAAAATGAGCAGCAGGGGGGAACCTTGCAGAATACCTATATAATTAACGAAGATGGTTTTGATCGTCCGATGCAGTGGATGAACAACAAAGGTTATTCGCCGGAAAGTATTCATAAAGTGGATAAAATGGGGCGGTCACAGGTTGTAACAGTCGTTGCCGGAAGTTATCTGCATAGTTTGTTGCGTGTAAAGTAGTTTTTATAGTCCTGCAGCAGCAAAATGTGCTGCAGGTTTTGCAGTTACAAGGCCGCTTCTAAAATTTTTCGGGAGCGACTCAAATCGTTGTTACCATGTTCACCTAATGCAACCATTCCGTGTCCTGACAAACTGTGTAACAATACATCAATCGAAGATCTGTCAAGCCCTGCATTATTAAGGGTTGTTGGTACACCCATTATTCGGAAAAATTCGATTGTTTTAGCAATTGCCAGATCAATTCGTTGTTCACTTGAACCGTCAATGATGCCAAAAATACGTTCTCCATATTGTAATAATTTTTCCTTTTTTTCAACGCGGCATACGTTCATTACTGCGGGTAGAACAATGCTTAAACTACGAGCATGATCAATACCATAATTTCCCGTGAGTTCGTGGCCAATCATATGTGATGTCCAATCTTGCGGTACACCCGCACCAATTAAACCGTTTAATGCTTGCGTCGCACACCACATAATATTAGCTCTGGCATCTAAATCATTTGGTGTTTTTAATACTTTCGGTCCCTCTTCGATCAATGTTAATAATAAACCCTCGGCAAAACGATCCTGCACTTTAGCATTAACCGGGTAAGTGAGGTATTGCTCCATTACGTGCACAAAGGCATCGACAACACCATTCGAACTTTGACGGGGTGATAAACTTAAGGTAGTTGTCGGATCCAAAATAGCAAAAGCCGGGCGAACCAGTGGAGATTTAAATGAAAGCTTATCATGCCCCCTGGTAACAACTGAATTACCGTTAGTTTCTGAACCCGTCGCAGGCAGGGTTAATATACAACCGATAGGCAATGCAATGTTAACAGGCATTTTCTTTGCTAAAATATCCCAAGGCTCTGCACCTTCAAACTGGCAGGCGACTGCAATAAATTTAGTGCCGTCAACCACTGAACCACCACCGACCGCAAGCAAGTAATCAAAACCTTCCGCTTTAACTTTTGCAACGGCTTTAAGCAAAGTATCATATTTAGGGTTTGGCTCAATCCCTGAAAACTCATCCCAATCATGGTCTTTTAATGCGGTCTTAACCTGATCATAGACACCATTTTTTTTAATAGAACCGCCGCCATAGAGCACTAGTACTTTTTTGTCTGTTGGTATTTCAGATGCCAGCGCGCTAATCTGCCCCTCACCAAAGTGGATACGGGTATTATTAAAAAAAGTGAAATTATTCATCGTGCTCTCCATCCAAAAGAGGATAACGTTGCCTAGGTTGTGATTATTGTTGTAATAATAAAAATGACGCTATGGTTTGCGCTGTTAATAATTAATTTATTTTTTGTTTATTGTCGCTGAGCATCAACAAACAAATTAGCCCTGTGACCATGTTAGTTGTTTGTTTTGTTGAAGTATATATTTTTGATACAACCCTGACGAGAATAATAAAAGTTAAAAAAATCTTGTTTGTAATGTCAAGTTCAATGGATGAATAAGTAAACATGCCGATGTAGATAACTCCGGTTAAGTGTAAAACTTATTTTTTAGCTATTTACAGCGTAAGCAATCAAATATCAGACAGAGCAATAACAGAAATATTTTGCACCAAATCTAAGCACTGTCGCATTTCCTACACTGTTTTGTCGTCTTTGTTGGTTAAAAATCTTGTTGGCTGGACTGCACGTTAAAATATTAATTATTTATGTTGCAGATAAAAATCATTAAATTTTCCTTAAATTTCCCTTTCAGCGGAGTATCATTCTTTATTTTTTGCAAATTCAGATTATTGTTCTGTCGAGAGTTTTCTACTACTGCAGAAACTGCTTTTATGAACTTGGTATTGTCAATAATGGCCTGCTATTTGCTTGTATCTAATAAATAATGATTGAATATAAAATAAAGGGGAAGCAAAAGATGGAATTTATTACTGAATTTATTGGTCAGGTAAATGGGATTGTTTGGGGTTTACCCATGTTAATACTTATATTAGGCGTGGGAATATATTTAACTATCGGTTTGAAGTTTATGCCGATCTTAAATGTCGGTGCGGCTTTTAAACTAATGTGGAGCGGACGTGAGGCAAGCGGTAAAGGTGAGATCACTCCCTTCCAGGCTTTAATGACCGCTATGTCAGCCACTGTTGGTACGGGGAATATTGCGGGTGTCGCTACCGCTGTGTTTATTGGCGGCCCCGGTGCACTGTTCTGGATGTGGATGACGGCTTTGCTGGGTATGGCAACCAAATATGCAGAGGCAGTCTTAGCGGTTAAATACCGTGAGAAGGATAAAAATGGCAGTTATGTCGGTGGACCGATGTACTATATCAAGAATGGAATGGGTCAGAAATGGGCTTGGTTAGGCACTTTATTTGCTGTTTTTGGTGCTGTTGCCTGCTTTGGTATTGGTAATGCGGTTCAGTCGAACTCTATCGCACAAGTATTACAATCTAACTTTTCCTATTCACCTCTTGTTGTCGGTCTAATCGTGATGGTTCTGGCTGGTGGGGTTATTCTTGGCGGTTTAAAACGTGTGGGTAAGTTCGCCGGTGCATTGGTTCCGCTGATGGCACTCGCTTATATCTCTTCAGGTGTGATTATTTTATTGATGCATACCAGCGAAATTATTCCGGCAGTGGTGACTATTATTGAACACGCCTTTAGTCCTGCTTCTGCACAAGGTGGATTTGCCGGTGCAACCGTATGGATGGCGATTCGTTTTGGTGTTGCCCGCGGTGTCTTTTCAAATGAAGCGGGTTTAGGTTCAGCGCCGATCGCTCACGCCAGTGCGCAAACCAGTGATCCAGTTCGTCAAGGCTTGGTTGCTATGTTGGGTACTTTTATCGATACATTGATAATCTGTAGCATTACCGGTTTAGTGATTGTTATTTCAGGCGCCTGGACTGAGGGTGAGTCGGGTGCTGCGTTAACATCAGCTGCATTTAATCTGGCGCTACCGGGGTGGGGTGGTTACTTAGTGGCAATCAGTTTAGCCATATTCGCTTTCACTACCATTGTTGGTTGGTCAGTTTACGGTGAGCGTTGCGCTGAATATCTATTCGGATCTAAAGCGGTGATCCCTTTCCGTCTGATCTTTATACTTGCATTGCCTGTTGGTGCTGTGATGGATCTCAATTTTGTCTGGTTGCTCGGTGATACATTAAATGCAATGATGGCAATACCTAACTTAATTGCATTAGCCGTATTAAGCCCGGTTGTATTTGCGTTAAGTAAAAATTATTTCAGCGATGAAAAACCTACGTTAGCAGAAAGTGC
>JBATHQ010000261.1:0-2852 GCA_049667005.1 Psychromonas sp. | reverse complement strand
TTTTCAACTGCTTACATAAATAGGGTTAATAGCTCATTAAGGTAACGGTGCCCTAAAGGCGTTACTTCCCAGCTATGATTTTTACTTATTAATAGCTGTTTTGCCACTGCATTTTTAATTGGCTGGTCAATTGAACTGACCGGCAAGCCGGTAAAATCTTCAAATTCACTGAAGGGAACCGCTTCAAATAAACGCAGGCGGTTGATCATATATTCAAACGCTAAATCCTCTTTTTCGACGCTGGTCACTTCGTCTACATAGGAGCGCGTTGGATCCAGATAACCTTTAGGGTGTTTGATCTTAGTGCTGCGTAATATTCTGTTTTGTAAGGGTAGGGTCACTTTGCCGTGGGCGCCGCATCCGATCCCGATATAATCACCAAAGCGCCAATAGTTGAGGTTGTGCAAACATTCAAAGCCAACTTTACTATAGGCGGAAATTTCGTATTGCAGGTAGCCATTTTTCGCGAGTAATGCTTGTCCCTTTTCCTGAATATCCCATAACAACTCATCTTCCGGTAATTTAGGCGGATGGGAAAAATATTGCGTATTGGGCTCGATGGTCAGCTGATACCAGGAAAGGTGGGTTGGCTTGAGATCAATCGCCGTCTGCAGATCGCTTAATGCATCAGCGAGGCTTTGTTCTGGTAAACCATGCATTAAATCTAAATTAAAGGTTTTCATGCCCACATGATGAGCTTGTTTGGCCGCTGTTTTTGCCTCTTCAACACCATGTATACGCCCGAGTTTGCTCAGTTTTTCCTGCTGAAAACTCTGTACGCCAAAGGAGAAACGGGTGATACCGGCGTCTTTAAAATCTGCAATTTTCTGATTTTCAA
This sequence comes from Psychromonas sp., assembly GCA_049667005.1. Classification (GTDB taxonomy): domain Bacteria; phylum Pseudomonadota; class Gammaproteobacteria; order Enterobacterales; family Psychromonadaceae; genus Psychromonas. Next base: position 2,014 of record JBATHQ010000261.1, on the reverse strand, counting down.
TCGCGCCGGGGTTTGCCTCTAAAGTGATCTCTATATTTTCTTTAAAGGGAATTTTTTTCTCTATTTCAGCTAATAACCAGCCGATGCCTGCTGCCGATAACAAACTCGGTGTACCGCCACCAATAAAGATAGTCTCTAATGGTCGCCCCTGCGCGTAGATCAGATCATTATTAAGATCTTCTAATAAGGCGTGCAGATACTCCTGTTCAGGAATTTTTCCACGTAATTTATGGGAGTTAAAATCACAATAGGGACACTTTTCAATACACCAGGGAATATGAATATAAAGGCTGAGCGGTGGTAGTTTTAGCATGGAATACCTTGAGGTGACGAAAGAAAACGCAGATTTCGTTCTGCGTTTATGTTTATCTGGAAAGCTTTTGAGTTAACTTAATTGCTCTTTTAGCAAGTCAACCAACATGCTTAGCGCTTGTCCGCGGTGGCTCAATTCGCCTTTACGCTGTTTACTTAATTGCGCTGACGTGCACTGTTCACTGTCGACCCAAAACACCGGATCATAACCGAAACCATTTTCGCCTTGTACCGATTCGGTGATGCTGCCGTGCCAGGTGCCCTGACAAATTACCGGTGTAGGATCTAATTCATGACGTAAATAAACTAATACACATTGGAAACGCGCGCCGCGTTGTGCTTGGCCGACACCTTCTAATTTACTTAATAAAAGATCAATATTTTCCTGATCCGTGGCGTTTTCGCCGGCAAAGCGTGAAGAGTAGATACCCGGTTGACCATTTAAAAAGTCTACCTCTAGTCCTGAATCGTCAGCAATGGCAGGCAGTCCGGTTACTTTGGCGGCATGACGCGCTTTTATAATCGCATTTTCAACAAAAGTGGTGCCGGTTTCTGCTACTTCTGAAACATCAAACTGACTTTGTGGTAGCACTTCGATAGAAAAGCTATTAAGCAGATCGCTCATCTCTTTTACTTTGCCTTTGTTTCCGGTGGCCAGTACCCATTTTTTTTTCATTTTGTTGTCAATCCTCTTTCATATTAATCTATTAATCGGCATAAAACTTATGCTGAAATTTTAAGATGTTGGTTTTGTCTTGCGCTTTAATGGTGATATTAAAATTGACAATCTCTTCATTACTAAAAGGGTAATCAGCAATATAATAAATCGCCTCTCCCTCTTTTATTTCGCTAAAGTTTAACTGCTGACTTTGTCCTAACAGGTTTTGTCCTGTGCCGCTGATCACCGCTGCAACGGCTTTATTGCCGGCATTTTTATCGAGTACTGAAATATTAATAATCCCATTGTATTTACTGCGTTTGATAGCGTATTTTTGGGCTATATCAGGTTGTAAAAAAGTACTGCTTAAGGCGATATAATGCACTTCCAAGTTATTATACGTTTGAAATTGTGCGCCAAAGCTCGGCTGGTTAAAGCAAAACAGAGCGGCAAAGAGTAAAGCTTTATAACCTTGTTTTAAGTTCAGCATAATAACTCCTTAAGTGAGTGTGTTAAAAAACTCCGGCATTTTTTTCGGCGCTTGAATACGCACCAATTTATGCCTGCTTAGTAATCCCTTTTCAACGCTAATGGCACCTTTTGCGACTTTAAACTGTTTACTTAAAAACTTGATCAGGTGCGCATTGGCCTGGCCGTCAACCGGTGGCGCGGTAATGGCTATTTTTAGCTCATCACCGAGCATCCCGACAAATTGATCGCGACTGGATTTGGGCTGTAATATGAGGCGCAGTAAAAGATCCTGCCCCTCATAGTGTAGAAAAGCTGCTGTCATGAAAATAATTTAGCCAGCAAATCGTTGACTAACATCTCTAAAAATTGCAGCCCAAGCAATACTACCAGCATCGACAAGTCTAGCCCGCCCATAGGCGGAATAAAACGACGCACGGGTGTAAGCAGAGGTTCAGTTAACTGGATCATCACCGCTTCAATGGGGTTCTGGCCACGGCTTATCCAGCTTAAAATTGCGCGTAATATTAATACCCAGAAGAGCAGTTTAAAGATAGCCGTGATTAAAATGACCAG
>JBATHQ010000260.1:0-2677 GCA_049667005.1 Psychromonas sp. | reverse complement strand
ACGCTATCTGTTGCCGGATTTATGCCGATAACTGCATCACCGCTGCCATACATCAAGCCATCGAAAATTGAGGCGGCGATACCATTGACATTATCGGTGGGATGATTGGGTTGAAGACGTGTTGATAGATGCCCTGACAAGCCGATCGTGTTGCGAAATTGGGTGATGATGCGACACTTTTTGGCAACAAGAATCAGATCTTGATTGCGCATAATTTTACTCACGGCAGCCGCCATCTCAGGCGTAATACCTGAACGCGTTCGTGCTAACTCTACTGCGGTGGTGGTCTCTTTTAATAACCAGTTACGGAAATCCCCAACGGTAAAATGAGCAATTTCAGCGAAAGCGACGGGATCATGGTCATCAATAATAAGTCGGGTGATTTCATCACTTTCATAGGGAATAAGGGTTTCCTGCAGAAAAACCTTCAACGGCAATTCTGCCAGCAGCATTTGTGCGACCACGCGCTGCTCAGAAGAAAGCGCCGCAACCCCGGCAAGTTGATCGCCGGATCTTAAAGGCGAGGCTTTGGCCATCAGATCGGCAAGATCAGTAAATTGATAAACGTGGCTACCAAGCTGATAACGGTATTTGGACATATTAGATACCTCGAGTCTTAAATTGGGCGCAAACTTTGCACGCAAACTTTGTAATACAATCTAAGTATATTGAAGCGAATATCGTTCCAACCGAATAACGCGATTGTGCAAATTTGAAAAACAATTTCAAAACAAACGGTTAGTTAAGCTATGCATCAAAATGATCCATCAGACAGGGAGGTAAAAAATAATGACGATTTCTTTATTGCCTCATGATCGATCTTCAATTGCACTTGAAAGGTGCAAGTCATTCACTTTTGACGTGAACCAACAGGCTGAAAATCTGGTGCAATGGGAGCAGCGCTATAACCAGCACAGTAGCGGTCCATTCAGTGGTTATCTGGATGAATTAAAGTTGGGGGGAATGCACTTTTTTGAGGAATTTACTAACCAGACACTGCAGCAGCAATGCTGCGTCAATGAAAGCAGTGTATGGCTTGGCTTTTCACTGCAGGCGCAAAGGCCGAAAATAAACAACAATGAGATAGATGCCGGGCAATTAATGATCCGCCCATCCGGTGTCGATTTTGAACTTATTACGCCACAGGACTTTCATATTTTTGGTTTGGTATTGGATAGGCAAACCATTGCCAATGAGATGACCGGACTCGATGCCGATCTCTGGCTGAACCAGGCCAATAAAATGTTAGTCTCTGAAACCAATAACTACGTCAGTTACGAACTGGCTAAATTGATTCAATTACTGCTAACCAGCAATAACAACAGTGCTTTTCAAGATCTGCTGCTGAATGCCAACAACCCGGCCAGATTAAAAAGGTTACAACCCTTGATCGCATCCAAAGTTGCGGATCTGTTAGTACAAACAGAATCAGGTTTAAAAGAGCTACAGATACAACGTCCGACCAAGCAGAGAGTGATCACCGCAGTCAATCGCCACATCGAGCAAACCGGGCACTATCCTCTGACCATCACCGAGCTGTGCAAAATCGCTCATGTCAGCAGAAGAACGCTGCACTATTGTTTCGAACAGGAACTTGGTGTTTCCCCCGTACAATACATAAGAGACTGCCGACTCAACGAGATAAGACGTATTTTATTAAAAAATGAAACAGGAAGGCGGATCTCTGATCTGGCCGTTGATTTTGGATTTTTTCATATCAGCACATTTAATGCGCATTACAGACACTTATTCGGCGAGACACCCGGACAAACGATACAACGGGCCGCTAACTATCAAAACGCAACGATTAGTTACCTTAGCGCAAGCAAATAGTAACGGCTAAGGGCGAGCGGCGGGTTGTTAATGGTTAGTGGTTAGTGGTTAGTTGCGAGATGCGAGCTGCGGGTTGCGAGCTGCGGGTTGCGAGCTGCGGGTTGCGGGTTGCGGGTTGCGAGATGCGAGATGCGAGTTAAAACAATCGTAACTGTAAATATTTACCACACACATCTTATTCAACTGCAACAGTGCATTTACGAAGCCGCTGCCCACACCGGGAAAAATAGGATGGGCAGGTAAATTTTTTATCTTAGTTCTCTCGGTGTTCTCTGTGGTGAATTCTAGGGTAATTTAAGGGTTTTTAACGCACCAACTTGGATCGGCTTTCCAGTTGCCAATCCATTCGGCCATTAACTCCGCCGGCATCGGACGGGCAATTCCGTAACCTTGTGCCAGCACGCAGCCCATTGCTATCAATTGAGCGCCATGCGCGGCGGTCTCCACACCTTCTGCAATGACCTGACGTTTGAAGGTTGATGCCAAAGCAATCACCGCGGTTACAATGGATCGGTCATCCGCATCAACCAGCATATCCCTGACGAAGCTCTGATCAATTTTAAGCAGATCGGCGGGCAGGCGTTTGAGATGGGTCAGTGAAGAATATCCCGTACCAAAATCATCCAAAGCAAAACTAACACCAATATCATGACAGGCACGCATCACCATCGAGACTTTAGCGATATCTTCAAGTGCGCTGGTTTCCAGTATTTCCAGTTCCAGATAACAGGGTTTAACTGTGGGGTATCTGGCCAGTGCAGCAGAAAGGTTAATGACAAAATCCTTGTGCAGTAGCTGCTGCGCACCGACGTTCACGCTAACTGGAATATCCAGCCCGGCTGTC
>JBATHQ010000259.1:0-3661 GCA_049667005.1 Psychromonas sp. | reverse complement strand
ACATTACACATCACACATCACACATTACACATCACACATTACACATCACACATTACACATTACCCATCACCCATCACCCATTACACATCACCCATTATAAGATAATAGATTCCGCACAGATCTTTGCATCACCCTACCGAATTAGTAATACAATTTAAAAATAAAATAACAATAACTTACACTTTTATTTTTATTCTCTTACTTCATAAAAACAAAGAAAGAATACCAACAAACATCAACACATTGATAAATTGAGGTTTTATTGCCACGCCGCACAGATTCTTAACTCTACATTCATGCAGAAAGCGCTAATCTTCAACATTCATCTAAATAAACCCTTTAACTTGTATGACTAATATAGGGGTTAAAAACCTGATCAACATCACCAATTTGGGTTATTGTACTACAAATAAGGAGATAACTCTCTATACTGTTCTATAACAAAATACATATGAGGAGCGAAAAATGGATCTTAATACCACCATCGTAGGAGTTTATTTCCTATTCTTGATAGCAATAGGCTGGATGTTCAGAAAATTCACAACCACTACCAGTGACTACTTCCGTGGGGGCGGTAATATGCTCTGGTGGATGGTAGGGGCGACTGCCTTTATGACCCAGTTCAGTGCCTGGACGTTCACAGGGGCTGCCGGTAAAGCCTATAACGATGGCTTTGCAGTAGCGATCATCTTTATTGCCAATGCCTTTGGTTACTTAATGAACTACCTGTATTTTGCGCCTAAATTTCGCCAACTACGCGTAGTGACGGTTATTGAAGCGATTCGTTTACGCTTTGGTAAGCAGAATGAGCAGGTTTTCACCTGGTCAGGTTTGCCGACCAGTGTCATTTCGGCGGGGATCTGGCTAAATGGTTTAGCGATCATCGCCTCAGGTATCTTCGGTTTTGATATGACCACTACTATTGTCCTTACCGGTCTGGTGGTATTGCTGATGTCAGTGACGGGTGGTTCATGGGCCGTTATTGCCTCTGATTTTATGCAGATGGTTATTATCATGGCAGTAACGGTGACCTGTGCTGTCGTGGCTGTTATCCAGGGCGGTGGTGTTGGTGAAATCATCAATAACTTCCCGGTCGAAGAAGGCGCTAGCTTCGTATCAGGTAACGACCTGAACTATGTCAGTATCTTTACTATTTGGGCGGTATTTATCTTCATCAAACAGTTCAGTATTACCAACAACATGTTGAACTCATACCGTTACCTTGCTGCAAAAGATTCAAAAAATGCGAAAAAAGCCGCCCTACTGGCTTGTGTTCTAATGACCCTCGGTCCAATCATCTGGTTTATGCCAAGTTGGTTTGTGGCAGCGCAAGGTGTAGAACTGAGTACGATATATCCGGAAGCAGGCAGTAAAGCAGGTGACTTTGCTTACCTCTACTTTGTTGAGGAATATATGCCTGCAGGTATGGTGGGACTGTTAATTGCCGCAATGTTTGCTGCAACCATGTCTTCAATGGATTCAGGTCTTAACCGTAACTCCGGTATCTTTGTTAAGAACTTCTACGAGCCCGTTCTGCGTAAATTTGAAGCATCAGAGAAAGAGCTGGTATTCGTCTCTAAGGTAACATCGACTTTCTTTGGTATTGTTATCATCCTGGTGGCATTATTTATCAACTCGTTAAAAGGTCTGAGCTTATTTGACACCATGATGTATGTGGGTGCATTAATTGGCTTCCCAATGACAATTCCGGCATTCCTTGGCTTCTTTATACGTAAAACGCCTGACTGGGCTGGCTGGGGTACCTTGTTAGTGGGTGGCTTAGTTTCCTACTATGTAGGCTTTGTTGTCGAAGCTGAAACCATTCAAAACCTGTTTGGTCTGCAAGAGCTGACTAAACGTGAATGGTCTGATTTGACAGTGGCTATTGGCTTAATCGCTCATATCACATTAACCGGTGGTTTCTTCTTGATGTCTACCTTCTTTTACAAACCACTTACTGCAGCACGTGAAAAAGACGTTGATAAATTTTTCCACAACCTTGCTACGCCGCTGGTATCTGAAGGTGTTACACAGCAGAAACTGGATAACAAACAACGTAAAATGCTTGGTACACTGATTGCAGTAGCCGGTGTAGGTGTTATGGCGATGTTCCTGTTACCTAACCCGATGTGGGGACGTATGATCTTCGTACTTTGTGGCGGCATTGTAATGGCGGTAGGTTTACTACTGGTCAAAGCAGTGGATGATAAAGTAGATGCAATGGACGACGAAGACCCCGAAACAGTGACTCAAAATTAATTTTTAGCCTCTCAAGTAGGACTGTCTTTTAAGCAACCATTTTACGATGGTTGCTTTTTTTATTTCTCCACCCTGCCCTTAATATTTGTGCCTTTTTATATACTTTGTGACACAAATACTAGCACTCACCCTTATTGGTTATATAATAATACCAATTAATCCTTAGCGAGTTTTATTATGCCTCACTCCCTTTTTCCTAATATCATCCAATTTCTCGGTCAAATAGATCCCTTTGATAAGATCCCTAAAGCGGCACTTCGTGAGTTAGCATCACATGTTCAGATTATCTATCTGGGTAAGGGTGATGTGGTCGATTTGTGTCAATCAGGCAAGGAAAAATCGCTGTATATCATTCGTACCGGCTCAATGGAACAGCGTAAAGCAGATGGCGTTTTACGCGCAAGGTTAGGCCCTGAAGACTTGTTCGGTTTTACATTTTTTGATAAAGAGATGAATAATGAGAAAGGTTACCAGGCAATTGCCATTGAAAATACCCTACTCTATTTAATTCCTCATTCCGCCCTGGAAACTTTGTTTAAGACATTCCCCAGTTGTGCTGAACACTTTGCTTCACAAGCACAAGTCAGATTAAAATCGGCGCTTGATGTGGTCTGGTCGGATAAAGAGAAAGGTATTTTTATTCGTCGAGTTGAAGATGTTGCCAGTGGCAGAGTCGCGGTAGTTACATCGGATCAGACCATTCAGGAAGTTGCCCATGAGATGCGTGTCGTACAACGTTCTTCATGCGCAGTGATCTACGAAAACGATAAAATCGTCGGCATTATTACCGATCGCGATATGACCAAAAGAGTGATTGCTCATGGCGTTTCTGTAAATGCGCCAATTTCACAAGTGATGACCCATTCACCGCTGACGGTAAAACCCGATGATTTGGTTTTACATGCCGCCTCAGTGATGATGCAGTATAACATTCGCAATCTGCCCGTAGTAAAAGACAATAAGGTCATTGGATTACTGACCACTTCCCATTTAGTTCAAAATCACCGCGTTCAGGCTATCTTTTTAATAGAGAAGATAAAATACTCCGGCAGTATCAAATCGATGGCAAGCTATACACCCGAACGACAAGCCATTTTTGAAGCGCTGGTGGAGGGTAAAGTTGCGCCTGAAACAATTGGCAAGGTGATGACCATGATTATGGATGCCTACACACGCCGCATCATTCTGATTGCGATTGATAAATTGGGTCCTCCCCCCTGTGACTTCTCCTGGATCGTCGCGGGGTCTCATGCACGCAATGAAGTTCACATGTTGTCAGATCAGGACAGTGCCATTGTGCTAGCCGATAGTGCGACAGAGAACGATCGGATTTATTTCAAACATTTGGCGATGATTGTGGCCAATGGATTAGCAAGTTGTGATTATCCATTGTGTCCTGGAA
>JBATHQ010000258.1:0-2954 GCA_049667005.1 Psychromonas sp. | reverse complement strand
TTAGATTTGACCATCCCCAGCCTCGTCGGGTTTGCAACGCTGGCGGGGATTGTGGTTAATGACAATATTTTACTGGTTAGCTTTATTAAGGAAAATATCAATAAGGAACAAAATTTAATCAGTGCCTGTAGCAATGCCGTGCGTGCGCGTTTCAGGGCGATCTTTATTACCTCATTAACCACACTCGCAGGGTTATTTCCGCTGCTCACAGAGTCCAGTACCCAGGCACAATTTTTGATTCCTCTGGTTGCCAGCATTGCTTTTGGCCTGCTCGCAACAACCATGCTGGCGTCAATTGTTGTTCCCTGTGTGCTGGTGATTCTGGATGATATGGGGATTTTTTATACTGATAAAGAGCTTGTTGATTAATCAGTTGTGGTTGCGTCTTTAGGGTAATCTTGGATCATTTACCTACCTGTTAACATCCCCAAGTGTTGATTATGTGCGGAGCAGTTGAAAATTATTTAGCTGAGGATAGTTATGGTATCACTGTTGGCTTTGAATTATCCGTTGGTTGAGTTAATGATATTGTTCATGCTGAATGGGTGATAAGTCCGTTTACTAAATCATCTTATGTTAATTGCTTATAAAAGTTACTACAGTAAAAAACTGAGTGCATATGTAAAAGTGTAATGCCAGTTACTCCTCCCCGAAAAAGCAACAAAAAAGAAATTATGACATTGAATGGTGTCTGTATAAATACCTACACATAGTCGCAACCCCTTTTGGGGAATTAAGAGTTTTTGAGCCATAGCAACGAGATACGATAAAATATAGCAAGCATGCTTGCTTCGCATTCACTCTGATGTGGCTTCCTATACATTGATGAGCAATTATTGAACTCGAAAGATCATCAGATTTTAGGCAGTGCAAAAAAATAAATTTATATTGGTGCTATGCTAAGAGTATCCAAGATTCTACCGAAATTAAAATAAGGAGGTTGAAATGCATCATGCAGGGCATCATACTGGTTTTATACAAGATAATACCAATCAATTTTCGGTGTTTTTAAGGCTCGCAGATTTTTTTCTGATACAGGTGATATTGTTTTTATGCTTAGTTTGGAAGGGTGCAGATTATAATGAGCAGTATATTATTACAGGCCTAGTTTCTTTACTTGCATTTGCGCTCTTCTCTGAAAGTATACAACTCTATAGGTATTGGCCATCAAATACATTCTCACAGCAGATCGTTTACATATTGATCAGTTGGATGATGGCAGTTAGCGCAGCCTGTTTGTACCTTTTTTTCACTAAATCGGGAGCTGATGTTTCAAGATTAATTGTGGGATTTTGGCTAGTCTTAACTGGAATAACCTTAGTGACTTGGCGTATTCTATTTCGGTTTATTATCGTATATTTCCGTAAAACATTAATAAGCAACAAGCGGGTTGCTATTCTAGGGTTAACTGACTCTGGGATTGCATTAGCGAATGAATTAATAGAACATCCGGAGAGTGGTTATAGCTTAAGAGCTTTCTTTGATGACCGGGATATTGATCGCTTACCAGAATCCTACTTGGATAAATTGGATGGGCGAATAGATGAAGCTGTAAATCTAGCCAGACAAGGCGATTTGGATGTTGTATATATAGCGCTGCCATTAGTTGCTCAAAGTAGAATAGAACGTATTTTACGCTTATTGGGTGATACAACTGTTAATATACGAATACTGCCTAATTTATTATCTTATAGTTTATTAAATTCAAAATTCACATCAATTGGGGATATCGAGGCATTATCTGTTACCGAATCTCCCTTGTCTGGCAATATTTCTTTTGTTAAGAGAATCGAGGATATCATCGGTTCATTAATCATTTTATCTGTTATTTGTTTACCAATGTTAGTTATTGGTGTGTTAATTAAACTTGATTCGAAAGGTCCTGTGATATTCAAGCAAAGGCGTTATGGACTTGATGGTAAAGCTATTGAAGTTTGGAAGTTTAGGACTATGTCAGTTTGTGAAAATGGGGATGTAATAAAACAAGCGACTAAAAATGATTCTCGTGTTACTCGGCTAGGTAGTATTTTACGCCGTACTTCATTAGATGAACTTCCTCAATTTATTAATGTACTACAGGGGAGTATGTCAATTGTAGGCCCGCGCCCGCATGCCGTTGCCCATAACGAACAATATCGTAAGGCTATCGACTTTTATATGTTGCGTCATAAAGTAAAACCAGGAATTACAGGTTGGGCACAAATAAATGGATGGAGAGGTGAAACAGATACATTGCTCAAGATGGAAAAAAGGGTTGAATATGATCTTGAGTACATTCGCCAATGGACATTTTTACTTGATATAAAAATCATATTTTTAACTGTGTTGCATGGCTTTAATGATAAAAACGCTTTGTAGTAATAGGCTGTATATGATTGCAGTTCGCTTTTGTCTTTGTGTTAATTATCTAAACTAACAATAAGTTGCTGGATTAATGTTATTGGAGTCAGATTCAACTTTTAAATGCGTAACGACTAAAGATCCATTACGTAGGATCTTTAGGTTTTTAGGGGGAATTGGCTAACTTTCAAAAAATAAAAAAAGATGCATCGGTGCTGTGATTGTATTAGTCTCACCATAAAAAATAGACACCAACACGACACCGCAAAGTTGCTGGATGGCTTAAACGGGGGAAGGAGAAAAGTGCCTAGTAAAATGATATCGTTTCCTGTTTTCTACAATCTAAGTAAATGTCAAATCAATCTTGATGGTTAAAATTAATGATAATTGAGATTTCTCAAACCCAATAGCCAGTTATTGCTCAATCAAACGCCTTGCCCGTATAATTTTCTCTGCGCAATATTAGATCATTTACTTACCTAAACGATTATTACATGTACGCTGAAACACAATTGTTATTACATATCCCTTTAATTAGCTTGGCGAGTTCATGGTAGGTGATTGGTTCGTTTTTACATGAACTAGCCATCGCTTCGGCAATTTCGACTTTACAG
>JBATHQ010000257.1:0-1700 GCA_049667005.1 Psychromonas sp. | reverse complement strand
CATTAAACCGGCAGCCATCAACAAAGATGGCAATTTCATCCCTGAACAGAAGCTTGCTTATACAAAATGGCAGTCAGCAGTGAAAATCCCATAGCCCCCTACTTTATGACAGATGCTGGCTTAGTTTTAAGGATCTAATTTGCGGCTTTGAACTGAATGATGGCATACTGTTACTACCTGACAGAATGGCTGAAAAAATGAAAAAATTACTGCAATTAAAATTATTATTACCTTTTTTAGTATTACTTTTTAGCGCATCTACCTCAGCGGAAAATCATATGATCAAGAACCCTTACGGTCTAACCACCGAAACAGAACTTTACGATACTTTTAACCCCAAGATTAATGCATTTTGGGAAAAAAATGCCGTGTCAGATTATTTTTTTGGTGTTGCCAATAAAAAAATTCATACGGTTAGCATTATCACTGGGAATGCTAACGCGATTGTGATTAGTCAGGGCAGGAACGAAAGTGTCTTAAAGTACAAGGAACTGGCTTATGATCTCAATCGACAAGGTTATGATTTATACCTGATTGACCATAGGGGGCAGGGATTCTCGGAGCGCTTAGGCGGCGATCAGCATCGCGGGCATGTTGAACATTTTCAGGATTATGTTGCCGATTTTAACCATTATATTTTATCTTTAAAGTTAGCAGACAAATACCAGCATAATTACCTGTTATCGCACTCAATGGGTGCAACAATCAGTACATTATACCTGGAGCAATATAAGCACCCTTTTCAGGCCAGTATCCTGTTTAGTCCTATGCTGTCAATCAATATGGGTCGTATACCCGTTACTGTCGCCAAACTGATAACCTATAGCGGGACAACCCTATGCAACTGGTTTAGTGATAAAGCCTGTTATATTTTTGGCGGCAATGATTTTAAACCTAAACAATTCAATGATAATCAGCTAACCGACAGCAAAGTGCGCTTTAATTCCTCGCAAAATAGCTATCTGGCATTTCCTGAAACACAACTTGGTGATGCTAGTATGCGCTGGGTTGCCACCAGTGTTAGCGCCGCTCAACAAGCAATAAATAGCGCCGATAAAATAAATATTCCGATTCTGGTATTACAGGCTGGAGCGGATTCGATAGTGACCGCCGATGGGCAATATCGATTTTTTGAAAATTTAACACACTGCAAAATGAAGCGTTTTTATAATATAGAAAATGCTAAGCATGAGATCTATCTGGAAAAAGACCAATATCGATTAACCGCTTTAAACGCCACCCTCAAATTTTTACAGGAATTACAACAGGGTAAACACCCATGTGTGGCCTAGCCACTGATCGGGACGATGGATTTTAAGCGAGTAATAATGATGGTAAAGATTGCCGATGCAGAAAACATAAAGGCTATAAAAATATTAAGCGTTGTTCCCCTGTTTCGGCTATTTCCCGATCGGTATTTAACAAAAGAAGAGCAAACAACGACACCTTTATGGCCAAAACTGACAAGGTTCGCTGTTTAAAAACAAGTCTATCATTGGTTAATTATCAAACAAGCACTGATTTATAGGATCCAGATCAGAAATAACAATGAGATTAAATGCCCGGATAGTAAAATAATGCAAAGCACTGTTATACTTGTGCTAATTTATATTCTCTTTACGGACAACGATTGCTGACCTAGGGATTTTTTATGCGTCTAACAAGTTTCTTATTATTAAGCTCATCACTCTTTTTTAATG
>JBATHQ010000256.1:0-4857 GCA_049667005.1 Psychromonas sp. | reverse complement strand
ATAAAAGTAGGTAAAGACATAAAGCACCTGCAATGGATAGATAAGATAAAAAGATATTACACTTAAATTGGCTAAAAAAAAGCGTTCAACTAATTATTCCTCTGTGGGCCAAGGGATGCTGGTCTATTGCTCCAATTTATTGAACAATCAGATAACGTTAAAACTGCAGATAATGTTAGTTTGCAGGCAGGCTGTTTGTTTGCCTGAATCGCATTTCATCGTAGTCAGAAAATGAAAATAGATTGATATACCCTGCAAAAAATAAAACGAACAAATAAATATTCATTATTATTGAATAAGTAGTCACTCGTGGTTAGAATGCCGCTTTCTATCGTGAGTGCTTCTCTTTATAATGCAACATTCCGATTTTTATTTTATACAGTAAACGTAATAGGAATTTTTTATGTTAAAAGCCATTGTTGTTGGGGCTAGTGGTTATACTGGCGCAGAATTAGCACACTTTTTAACACGCCACCCAGGAATTGAATTGGCTGGTTTATATGTTTCAGAAGGTAGCTTAGATAAGGGTAAAAAATTATCCGCGCTTTACGGTAATCTATTAGGTGAAGTGGATCTGCCGCTGCAACCGTTGGGTAATAGTGGTATTGAAGACGCTTGTAAAGGGATCGATATTGTTATTCTGGCAACCGCACACGAAATTAGTCATGATTTAGCACCGCTCTTTTTAGCGCAAGATACCGTCGTTTTTGATCTTTCCGGTGCATTCCGTGTTCAAGCCGCAGGTTTTTACGATAAGTTTTATGGTTTTACTCACCAGCATCCGGAATTGCTGGCGCAAGCGGTTTATGGCTTAGCTGAATGGAACTTTGATGCGATTAAAAATACTGATTTGATTGCAGTACCGGGTTGTTATACAACCGCATCATTAACGGCATTGAAACCATTAGCTGAAGCCGGACTGATTAAAGAGAACACTAAACCCACGATTAACGCAACCAGTGGCGTAAGTGGTGCCGGACGTAAGGCAAGTATGGCAAGCAGCTTCTGCGAAGTGAGCCTGCAGCCTTACGGAGTGTTTACGCACCGTCATAAACCAGAAATAGATGAACATTTAGGTATGCCGGTAGTCTTTACGCCGCATTTAGGCAGTTTTAAACGTGGCATTTTAGCAAGTATTAATGTGCAGCTAAAAGCGGGTGTCACAGCTGAACAAGTGAACCAGGCTTATCAAAGCGCCTATGCAGACAAACCTATTGTGCGTTTAATGGAAGGGACTTTCCCTGCACTTAAAAATGTTGTCGGTACGCCGTATTGCGATTTAGGTTGGGCTGTTGATGGTGACGATCTGGTTGCCTTCAGTGCCATTGATAATTTATTAAAAGGCGCATCATCGCAGGCCATGCAGTGTATTAATTTACGTTTTGGTTTTGCTATTACCACTTCCCTGTTATAAATAGGATTTAAAAAATGACGCAAGCATTAAAACCTTTATTGATTAAGCTGGGTGGCGCTGTACTTGAAAATGATCAGGCATTAGCCAATCTGTTTTCAGCATTAACGCGTTATCTGCAAACACAACAACGTCCACTTTTACTGGTACATGGCGGCGGTGTGATTGTTGAAGATGTGTTAAAGAAAATGAACATCGTCAGCCAAAAGAAAAATGGTTTACGCATTACACCATTTGATCAAATTCCCTATGTCGCAGGGGCGTTGGCGGGCACATCCAACAAGTTGTTAATGGCGAAAGCATTACAAGCAGGTCTTTCTGCCGTCGGTTTATCACTTGCCGATGGTTTTAGCTGTAAAGTCACGCAGATGGATCCCGAACTTGGCGCGGTTGGCATTTGTACTGCCAATAACCCGTCCTTGATTAATAGCCTGTTGGCGGGTGGACACCTACCGGTTATTTCATCAATCGGAATTGGTGAAGATGGGCGTTTATATAATGTTAATGCCGATCAGGCCGCGATAACGATTTGTGAGCTGGTGGATGCTGAATTAGTTTTTCTATCTGATGTTGACGGCGTCTGGGATGCCAACAAGCAGGTTATTCCCGAGCTAAATACGCAATTAGCTGATAAACTAATTGCCGATAATGTTATTCAGGATGGCATGGCTGTTAAAGTGAAAGCGGCGCTACAAGCCGCGGATCAATTAGGTTATGTCATGCTTGCGAGCTGGAAAAACCCAGATAATTTAGTCGCGTTACTTGCTGGCAAGACAGTGGGAACAAAAGTTGTAAAGTAGATCATTTAAGCAGAGAATTAAACATGGAAAATTTACTGACAGGTATGGAAATGACCCAGCAACAGGCGTTAGATCTGATTGCGCTGGGTAAAGAGTTGAAAGCGCATCCAGCTAAGTATGCGCAGGCGTTAGCGGGTAAAAGTGTGGTGACTCTATTTGAGAAACAATCACTGCGTACGCGCGTAACCTTTGATATCGGTGTTAATAAATTAGGTGGCCACTGTGTTTATTTAGACCAGGGCAATGGTGAGATGGGCTCTCGTGAAGATGTTAAAGACTTCGCAGCTAACATTTCCCGTTGGGCTGATTGTATTGTTGCACGTGTGTACGATCACAACACTTTAGTGGAAATGCGGGAACATGCAACGGTACCTGTGATTAATTCATTATGTAATCTCTATCACCCTTGCCAGGCAATGGCTGATTTTTTAACTATTTCAGAGCAATATGACGACCTATCCAAAATTAAGCTTGCTTATATTGGTGATGGTAATAATGTCACACACTCTCTGTTTATTGCCGGTGCTATTTTAGGTGCGACAGTCACGGCTGTTTGCCCTATTGGTCATAGCCCTGACGCACAAATAATGAAACAGGCTGAACAGATTGCTGCTAAAAATGGTGGCCGCATTACAGTGACCAATAATGTTGAAGACATTAAAGGTTACGATGTTGTTTACGGTGACACTTGGCTTTCAATGGGCGATGATACGCCGCTTGAAGAGATTAGAGCGAAATTAATGCCGTACCAGATTAACCAGGAATTACTGGATTTAACCGGTATTAAATACGTATTACACTGCCAACCTGCACATCGTGGTTTAGATATCACATCAGATGTTATGGATGGTCCTGCTTCGTTGATTTTTGACCAGGCAGAAAATAGAATGCACATTCAAAATGCTATTATGCTTACATTGATGAAAGGAAAATAATCAAATGAGTAAAGTTAAAAAAGTTGTACTCGCTTATTCTGGTGGCTTAGACACTTCAGCGATCATTCCATGGTTAAAAGAGACCTATGATGATTGTGAAATTGTTGCTTTTTGTGCTGATGTTGGTCAAGGCGCGGAAGAACTGATCGGTCTTGAAGAGAAGGCACTGGCATCAGGTGCTTCTGAGTGCCATATTGTTGACCTTAAAGAAGAGTTTGTTAAAGATTACATCTATCCGACAATGGCAACCGGCGCTATATATGAAGGTACTTACTTATTGGGTACATCAATGGCGCGTCCTATCATCGCCAAAGCACAGGTTGAAGTTGCGCTGAAAGTGGGTGCAGATGCCGTTTGTCATGGTTGTACCGGTAAAGGTAATGACCAGATTCGTTTTGAAAGCTGCTTTGCTGCGCTTGCACCAGAGTTACAAGTCATTGCGCCTTGGCGTGAATGGGATATGGTTTCTCGTGAAGATCTGCTTGACTACCTTGCTGAGCGCAACATCAAAACTTCAGCTAGCGCGACCAAAATTTACAGTCGTGATGCCAATGCATGGCATATCTCCCATGAAGGTGGTGAGCTTGAAAACCCATGGAATGAGCCAAGCAAAGGTGTTTGGACATTAACGGTTGATCCTGTTGATGCGCCAAATGAACCTGAATACGTGACTATCAAAGTTGAAAATTCACGTGTTGTAGCCGTTGATGGTGTTGAATTATCGCCTTACGCTGCCTTGATGCTTTTAAATGAAAAAGCAGCTGCACACGGTGTTGGTCGTGTTGATATCACTGAGAACCGTACCGTAGGTATGAAATCTCGTGGTTGTTACGAAACGCCTGGGGGCACTGTAATGGTGGCGGCATTGCGTGGTATTGATGAATTAGTTCATGATAAACCAGCACGTAAATGGCGTGATCAAGTAGGCCAGGAGTTTGCTCACTTAGTCTATGACGGTCGTTGGTTCACGCCTTTATGCGGCTCTTTACTTGCTGCATCAGAAGCGCTGGCTAAAGATGTTAACGGTGAAGTTGTGATTAAAATGTACAAAGGTCAAGCGACTGCCGTACAAAAACGTTCTCCAAACAGCCTCTACTCTGAAGAGTTTGCGACATTTGGTGATGATAACGTTTATAATCAAAAACACGCAGAAGGTTTTATCCGTTTATATTCACTGTCTAGCCGTATTCGTACGTTAAACAGCAAAAAATAAGCGCTAAACCGGGTTAATTACAATTCCTGCCCCGTTTTGTTACGCGGCAGGAATTTCTATTTGTATCTGTTCTTCTTTTTATTAATCCAGAGAGTGGATAGAAATAGATTTTAATACCAACTAAGTAAGTGATGGAGCATCAAAAATGGCACTATGGGGCGGACGTTTTAGCCAAGCGGCAGACGTAAAATTTAAACAGTTTAATGATTCATTAAAATTCGATTACCGCCTTGCGCAGCAAGATATTGTAGGTTCAATCGGCTGGTCGAAAGCATTGCAGTCTGTGAATGTTTTAACAGCTGACGAGCAGGTGCGTTTAGAAGCTGCATTAAACGAACTTTTGCTTTCAGTACAGGCGAGTCCTGAACAGGTTTTACAATCCGATGCCGAAGATATTCACTCCTGGGTGGAAACACAACTTATTCAAAAAGTCGGCGACCTAGGCAAAAAGTTACATACCGGTCGTAGCCGTAATGATCAGGTCGCAACAGATTTAAA
>JBATHQ010000255.1:0-3538 GCA_049667005.1 Psychromonas sp. | reverse complement strand
TCACAGGCTGCAATTTGCCCTATACAAACTTTGAAAGGCAGTGCGTTGAAAAATGTGATGTATCCGAAAACCGTTGGACTGGCGCCAATTAACAACAGGCATCTTTTATGGGCTCAGATTTAAGCCGAGGAAAATTTTCAGAGGATAGTTGGTAGCAATTCAATATGCAATATTGTGATTTAACTCATACTGAATTATTCGGTTTGGATCCGCGTAGAGTGAACTTAAGAGTAAAAATCTACGATTGGCAGCAAGAACACTTTTAGAGCCGCTGGGCATTGTAGTTTTAACCGGTTAAAGTAGTCGCGAGCGTTAGTCGCTATACTTTTTTGCCAAAAACACCCTGATGCTGCGTATGCCATTTAGTGTACTCTTCTGCTGGCAGTGGTCGCGAGATCATATAACCCTGCGCCATATCACAGCCGATATTTTTAAGAAAATCATAGGTTTCTTTGTCTTCGATGCCCTCTGCTATAGTTTGTATATTCATTTTATGAGCCATACTAACCGCAGTTTCCACAATAGAGATTGCCGATTTATCCGCAGGTAATCGGCACACAAAGGAGCGATCAATCTTAAGAAATGAAACCGGCAACTGGTGCAGATACTGTAATGATGAATAGCCGGTACCGAAATCATCGATTGAAAGGCTAATCTTTGCAGCAGCAAGTTTATTCAGCTCATCAAGAGCGCGTTGCACATCACGCATCAGAGCGCCCTCGGTGATCTCCAACTCTAACTGCTCACCGCTCAAACCGTGATGCTCAAGCAGGGAAAACACGTCATTGCTGAAGTTTGGCTGCAACAGATTACGAGCCGAAATATTGACCGCAACCGGAATGTTAATGCCGGCATTCTGCCACAATACCATCTGCGCCATTGCCTGATTCAATACGTAATAGGTTATCTGGTTGATCAATGTGCTTTCTTCAGCGCGGGGAATAAAAACACCTGGTGGGATATTACCCTTTAGTGGGTGAGGCCAGCGTAGAAGCGCCTCTACACCAATGACTTCACCTGTTGTTATATCTACTTTCGGCTGATAATGCAGTAAAAGTTGGTTTTGTTTAAGCGCATTGGTCAATTCACCTAACATAATAATATTGTCCCTGCTCTCACTAGCAATTGCAGGATGAAAAGATACGTGGTCATAATCCTTGTCACGGGCCGTAGCCAGGGCTCTTTTAGCTTGTTGAAGGTAGCGTTCAGGCGGTGTCAGGTTGTCAGCAAGGTCAACAGAGCCGATTCTGATATCAATATGAATGTAAATTCCTTCAAACAGAATTGATTTTTGAAAGATTTCAGAAAGCTTATCAAAAATTCCTTCGCCCTGCTGATTGGAGGGACGGCAGATCAATAAACCCAGTCGCGCTGAACTGATACGAAAGATAGACAGTATGTGCGGCTCTTTCTTTTGTAGCCGATTTACCATTTGCACCACTGCGTTATCAAGGACACCAATACCAAATGTGGATAATAACTCATTTTCATTTTCGATAGAGATAATCGCCAACATATAGGCATCTGAACCGTCAACCTGTTGCGCCGATATTTCTTTTATCTGTTCGAGCAATGCAGTACGGTTAGGCAAACTGGAGAAGATATCATAACGAGAAAGCCATTTTATATGCCCAATATAAGATCTGACGCTATCACTTACCAAACCGCAGAGAAATCCCATCAGGGTAAAAAATCCGGCGCGGTAAACCCAGTTAAACAGCTCTTGTGACTCACCGCGGCTGACCTCAATTGGCATCCATGGGCCTAATAAAAACCCTGCCAACAAACCAATTAAGGCACCACCATTTTTGCCGAACACAATGCCACCTAACAATATCGGAATATACATCGTATGCGAATAAACGTACTTAATCCCCCCGGTCATATATACCAGTCCACCAACAGCGGCGATGAGAAATAAAAGCACCGGCAGCATGATCAGATGCAGATTTTTTTTATGCTTTGCTAACCATATATATAATATCTGATCGTTCATTTAGCCTTCCTATATTAAACTGGCAGAGCATGAGCCTGCATCTTGATTCATCCAGACTGTAATTTAATGTCATTGATTTTTAAATGAATCTTAACAAATTTCATCGAATGATTGGTGAAGTAAATATAAAAGATAGGTGTAAAATTAATATAGGCTTGTAGCGTAGAAGAACCACCCTGCAATGGTTCGCTGAAATCTTTCAGATTCAACCATACAAAACGGATTGTATTGTACGCAAACCTGGTAACAAAAGATTGAAACTGGCGGGCACGCTCGAAAATTTCCACGAGCGAGCATGAGAGGAAAAGGCAAGACGCCCCCATTGCACCCGGTGGCGCTAAACGGCAGCATGGTAGTGAAAGCCGCTCCGCGATTTGAATGACCGTGGATTAGTTTGTTAGCTGCGTTTATCAGATTTTTGAGGCACTTTTCGTTATGCCCTTGCATGTTTTTGAGAAAGGAGTCACAGGTTATGCACCTGGTTTTTCCCTTTAAATCAACATTAGTCTCAGCTTAAAAAGCTTCCCATTTATCAAAGTGAGACTGACTTACATGCTGAACAACGTCGACTACATTTTTATAGCAGTAAGCACACTCAACTTTTTTATGATTTAGCTTCCTGAGTTCACTAAATTGCTCCAGACGAAATTGAAGGTGGGATGAATATAAATACCTTACTTTACTCTTCTCTGGAAAATAACCGTTGTATTATCGGTGGCAGCGAAATATGCGTCCGAGTTGATTTCCCCTGTTAGCCATTTCTAAGTGTAAACAATTATTGCCCCAAGCCGATTATCTACTGCGTAACGCAAATAGTCGACCAGTCCTACAAAGTTTTCTTCAAGATACTCTCTTGTCTCCTTGTCATCTTCGCTCCAAACCGCCTTAGGGTAAACATTACCCATTTCATTCGGAGCAAAAGCATCTAACAGCATTTTAGAAGATATCTTGTCATAGGCATGAAAAATCTTCTTTATCTCTGAGCTAAAGAAACTCATGGCGGGCCCATAGCCTACCTCAACACTTCCTATCTCTCGCCCATCTTCAAATAGATTCGGGCAATCCTCTGCTAGCAACTTCTTTAGGCAAAAGTTTATTCCATCCCATGACTTATCCAGGTCAATTTCTCTTCGCTCACCATCCTTGTACAAAAAGGAGGGAAGAGGCTCTGGAACAGGCACTTCTTTTGCGCCGAGTAATCGTGCAATTAAATTTGGTTTCTTGTCCGCACCGATAGCAGATATGTAAAAATCCTTATCTTCGGGAGAATATAATCTCCAAATAAGAGGTGGCTCGTCTAGTACACGCTGTATCATTTCATCAGACGCGGTTACTGAAACAAATACGATCCCCATATCACCTTCCCTATATGGTTATTGCCTTGATAGCTGCATTCTTAATCTTCAAACTCTGAGTATTGTTATATTTTAATGACTGACTGTTTTTGAGAATACGTTAATAACTACGACACCAGCCAAAATTAATAGCATGCCTATAATGGCTGGCAAATCTGGTATTTGCTTGTAAAGCACAGCACTTATG
>JBATHQ010000254.1:0-16820 GCA_049667005.1 Psychromonas sp. | reverse complement strand
AGGTTGTCGCCGTGGAAGCGGTATTATGCTGGAACCATCCGCAGCGTGGTCCACTGCATTCTGATAGTTTCAGCAGCCTTGCTGAACAGAAAGGGTTAGCGGTTCCGATTGGCCTGATGATGATCCGCAAAGCGGCTCTGCAGGCGGTAATCTGGCAGAGCGCGGCGATTAATTTCGGACGTATTGCAATCAGTTTATCAGAAGTGCATTTAGCACAATTCAGCTTGATTGCGGATCTGCACACTATTCTGCTGGAAAGTCGATGCTCAATAGCCTGGCTGGAATTTGCAATAGATGAAGTGATATTTACAAGTGATAATCCGGTTGTGCATGAAAATCTCATTAATCTCAGTAAGATGGGAGTGGCGCTGACCATTGACAAATTTGGCGAAGAGCGTCCGCTGTTCCGGCTGTTTGAGCAGTTAACGATAGATAAATTTAAAATATCAAAGCATTTTAGCGAAGGTGCGTATGTGGACTTTATCAACCGTGCGATCCAGGATGGAGTGCTTGTACTCGCCCGCTCATTAGGAGTGACGGTCGTGTCTGACTCGCTCGGTAATAAAACCGGCGGAGGGGTGGGACTGTCTACTAGATTTTCACCGACCGGTCAGCAACTCCACAGTGCCGCACTGAAAGCCTCTGAAATCACTTTTTATCTGCATTGTAATAAACGCAAATAATCTTTATGTTGCAATTTATGACAGGGCTTAGGGACAGGTATTTAACCTTACAGGTTGTCGT
The DNA here is from genome assembly GCA_049667005.1 of Psychromonas sp. Classification (GTDB taxonomy): domain Bacteria; phylum Pseudomonadota; class Gammaproteobacteria; order Enterobacterales; family Psychromonadaceae; genus Psychromonas. Next base: position 16,076 of record JBATHQ010000254.1, on the reverse strand, counting down.
GATTTGTAATTTCAATTAACGTTTTTTTACTATAAGAATTTCCCATATGGACAGCTCTTTATTTACAACTTCCTGGTCAGATAATTCCATCTATGTTGGCCTGAGCGCTTTTATCTATATAGCACTGGTTGTGCTGACCTCTTTAAGTGTCTTGAATAAGCGCAAACCGATTGGTGTTTCCCTCGCCTGGTTATTTCTTATTTATGCTTTACCGATGCTGGGTATGGTCAGTTATATTATTTTCGGAGAGCTTAATCTAGGCAAAAAAAGAGAACTGCGTCGACTAGAGATGTCGGGTTTATTTCGAAAATGGCTGAAAGAGGAGGTGACTGAATATCGTTTATCTGATCAAGCAACCTCTGCTTCTGTTACCTCCATGAAACGTTTTGTTGAATTTGACAGTCAGATGCCGATGATGGCCGGCAATAAACTCACTCTGTTATCTTCCACTGACGTTATTTTAAGTGAACTGGCTGATTGCGTCGAGAAGGCGCAGCACAGTTGTTATTTAATGTTTTATATCTGCTGCGAGGGTGGTTTGGCAAATGATGTTTTAGATGCCTTAATACGCGCGGCAGGGCGTGGTGTCAGCTGTAAGTTATTATTTGACTCAGTAGGCAGCCATGATTTTTTCAATTCACAGCAGCCTAAGCGGCTCAGAGAGGCGGGAGTGGAAGTCTGTGAGGCATTACCTGTGGGTGCCTTCAGGTTGCTCTTTCAGCGTCAGGATTTACGCCTGCACAGAAAACTGGTCTGTATTGATGATCACGTTGCTTATACCGGCAGTATGAACCTCGTTGATCCCGCTTTTTTCAAAAAAGAGAAAGGGGTTGGCGAATGGGTAGATCTGATGGTGCGCTGCGAAGGTCCGATTGTCCAGCTGATGAAAAGTGTGTTTGTTTGGGATTGGTATTTAGAAACCAGTGTCAAATTGCCTTTTAAAAAACTTTATCGGGATAGTTTTGCCGTTGCCGGAGAGCAAAGCGTGCAGCTTATTCCATCCGGACCGGAGTTTGGTGAGGCGAGTATTTATCAGGTGTTATTAATCGCCATTTATGAAGCTAAATACAGTTTGGTATTGACCACGCCTTATTTTGTGCCAGATGAAAGTCTGCAGGAAGCATTAAAAGTGGCGGCAATGCGCGGGGTTGCTGTGAAAGTGATTTTACCCGCTAAAAATGATTCCTTTATGGTGCATCATGCATCACGGGCATTTTTTCAGGAGCTGTTAGCAGCAGGGGTGGAAATATATGCATTTCACGGCGGTTTGCTACACAGTAAAAGTATCGTGATTGATGAAAAAGTGGCTTTAATCGGCAGCGTTAACCTGGATCGGCGAAGCTTCTGGTTAAATTTCGAGATGACCATGCTGGTTGATAACCATGCTTTTACCGGCGATCTATTGCACTTGCAAATGCATTATATTTTGTCTTCTGACCGTTTAAACTTAGAGCAGTGGAAAAAGCGCAGTTATCCGCAGCGCCTGTTAGAAAGTGTGATGTATCTGTTTAGTCCGTTGTTGTAAATTATCAGCGTTCAGTTGTTAGTGATTAGTGATTAGTGATTAGTGATTAGTGATGAGTGATTGGTGGTTAGTGATTAGTTGTTAGTAGTTAGTTGTTAGTTACCAGTTCTTGCCTTCTTACCTTCTTACCTTCTTGCCTTCTTACCTTCTTGCCTTCTTGCCTTCTTGCCTTCTTGCCTTCTTGCCTCTCAGCCCTCAGCTCTTAGTGTAGTTCGCCACCCATCTTCTAATAGCAACAGAGTTGGATTGGTTGCTATCTAATAAATCAGATAAAAAAAAGCCTGCGATTAAGCAGGCTTTTGTCTTTATTGGTTGCTACAAGAAGCTATTCAAAATTAAGCTTGTTTATCAGCTTTTTTTTCAGCTTTTTTAGCTGGCATCTCAACTACTTCAGCTGCCGCATCAACTACGTCAACGTAAGGTTTACCGTAGTAAGAAGCGATTAACACTGCTTTTAGCTCAGAGATTAATGGGTAACGTGGGTTTGCACCAGTACATTGGTCATCAAACGCCTGTTCCGCTAGATCATCAACAGCAGCCATGAATTCAGCTTCGTCAACGCCTGCAGCTTGGATTGATAGTGGAATATTCAAAGCAACTTTAAGCTCATCTAACCAGTTTAGTAGCGCGTCAATTTTAGCTTGAGTGTTACCTTCACGGAAACCTAAATGCTCAGCAACTTCAGCATAACGAGCACGTGCTTTAGGACGGTCGTATTGTGAGAAAGTACCTTGTTTAGTTGGCATGTTGGTTGCGTTAAAACGAATTGTATTCGAAATCAACAATGCATTTGCTAAACCATGTGGAATATGGAATTCATTACCGATTTTATGCGCCATTGAGTGACACACACCAAGGAATGCCTGAGCAAACGCGATACCAGCAATCGTTGCCGCATTGTGAACTTTTTCACGTGCAACTGCATCGTTTTTACCATTTGCGTAAGAGCTTGGTAGGTATTCTTTAAGCATTTTAAGCGCTTGAAGTGCCTGGCCATCAGAGTATTCGTTAGCAAGCATAGAAACGTAAGCTTCCATTGCGTGAGTAACTGCATCGTAACCACCGAATGCACAAAGAGACTTAGGCATATCCATAACCAGGTTAGCATCAACAATCGCCATAGTCGGTGTTAATTCATAATCTGCAAGTGGGTATTTTTTACCAGTTGTTTCATCTGTTACAACGGCAAATGGTGTTACTTCAGAACCTGTACCAGAAGTTGTAGTGATACAAACTAGTTCAGCTTTAACGCCCATTTTAGGGAACTTGTAGATACGTTTACGGATATCCATAAAGCGCATTGCCAAGTCTTCGAAATCAGTTGCTGGGTGCTCGTATAGAACCCACATGATTTTCGCTGCATCCATTGGTGAACCACCACCAACAGCAAGAATTACGTCAGGGTTAAATGCATTACACGCTGCTGCACCTTTTTTGATGATTGCAAGTGTAGGATCCGCTTCAACTTCATGGAACACTTCAACCATCATGCCTTTACTTTCAAGGATTGAACGTAACTCGTCAATATATCCGTTAGAAAATAGGAAGCCGTCTGTTACGATCATTGCACGTTTTTTGTCTTCTAAATCAGTTAGTGCAATAGGTAATGAACCACGACGGAAGTAGATAGATTTTGGTAGTTTATGCCATAACATATTTTCAGCTCGCTTAGCAATTGTTTTAGTATTGATTAGGTGTTGAGGACCTACGTTTTCTGAAACAGCATTACCACTGTGAGTACCACAACCAAGAGTCATTGATGGTGCAAAACCGAAGTTATAGATATCACCGATACCACCGTGAGATGTTGGCGAGTTAATAACGATACGACATGCTTTCATTGCAAGACCAAATTCATCAACACGTTTAGAGTTTGCATCTTGGTCTGTGTAAAGTGCAGCTGTATGACCAACACCACCTATATCAAGTACGATTTGTGCTTGACGAACAGCATCTTCATAATTTTTTGCTTTAAATAGACCTAAAGTTGGCGATAGTTTTTCATGCGCAAACATATGCTCTGGCGTTACTTCAAGACCTTCACCAACCAATACTTTAACTGAAGTTGGTACTTTAACACCAGCAAGCTTAGCAATATTGTATGCAGATTGACCAACGATTTTAGCGTTAAGCGCGCCATCGATGAACATCGTTTTAGCTACTTTTTCAGTATCTGCAGGGTTTAACATGTAGCCGCCGTATGACTCAAGACGTGCTTTAAACTCATCATATTTAGATTCAACAACGATTACTGCCTGCTCAGAAGCACAGATCATACCGTTATCGAATGTTTTTGACATTAGGATTGAAGATACAGCACGTTTGATATCGGCAGTTTCATCGATAACAACAGGCGTGTTACCTGCGCCTACACCGATTGCAGGGTTACCTGAAGAGTATGCTGCTTTAACCATGCCTGGACCACCAGTTGCAAGGATGATAGCAGTATCATTATGCTTCATGATGCAGTTAGTTAGTTCAAGAGAAGGGATATCAATCCAGCCGATAATATCTTTTGGTGCGCCAGCTGAAACTGCTGCTTCTAAAACAATTTGAGCTGCGTAGTTTGTACATTTTTTAGCGCGTGGGTGTGGTGCTACGATACAACCGTTACCTGTTTTAAGTGCCATCAATGTTTTGAAGATAGCTGTTGAAGTAGGGTTAGTTGTTGGGACGATTGCACAGATGATACCCATAGGCTCAGCTAGTGTAACTGTGTTTAATGATTCATTACGTGATAATTCGCCAACAGTTTTTGTGTCTGCGTAGCTGTTGTAAATGAACTCAGAAGCGAAGTGATTTTTAATTACTTTATCTTCTAGAACACCCATGCCTGTTTCTTCAACAGCCATCTTTGCAAGTTCGATACGATGAGTAGAAACTTTAAGTGCCGCAACGCGGAAAATTTCATCAACTTTTTCTTGTGAAAAAGTTGCATACTCTGCTTGTGCTACTTTAACACGTGCAATCAGAGCCTCTAACTCAGCAACTGTACTTACTGTCATAATATTCTCCTAAGGATTTATAATAATAAAAGTTTAAAAATGTTTTAGTAAAACTGTGTCCGCTATTGCAAATACTTTCTTAGTAAAAAACTCTTAATAAATATTAGTTGCTTGATTATAGAAACCTATTCATCAAGAGCATTGATCAAGATCACGAGAAAACGATTTACAGCTACGAGCTTAGTGTGATCTTGATCACTTTTGTCGGTTTTAGCACCAAAAACCTGTATTTTATAACGTTAAATGATCTCTTTTACAAGCTGGGTGGCTCATTTATAGTGATTTAATTGTGTGTTTTAGCAACGATAGGCTTTTTATATGGAAAAATCTTTGCTTGTCTGATCCCGCGGTAATAAGCTACGGCTTTATAGACTAATCAACATAAAGAGACTGTATGACAAGTACCTCCCCCTTTGCCCGTAGTGCAATATTTTTTTCTGCGATTGTTATTTCGCTGGCAGGAATAAAAGTCGCTGCCGCAATTGTTGTTCCCTTTTTACTTTCCCTGTTCGTGGCTATTATCTGCAATCCGGCCATTGATTTTTTAGCCGCACGAAGAATACCTCGAGGGATTGCTATTACAGTTGTGATCACCTTTATTTTTGCCATGTTTATTGGTCTTGGCAGTATTATTGGTGCGGCAATGAATGGTTTTAGAGAGGCGATACCGACTTATGAAGCGCAGTTTGCCGTTGAACTGCAATGGTTAATTACCAAAATGCGCGAATTTAATATCACTATTTCGATGGCCGAAATACGCGAATATTTTGATCCTGCAAAAATAATGGTTTTAGTCACCAGTACATTGAGCAGTTTTGGCAGTGTGCTGGGAAATGTTTTCCTGTTACTACTGACCGTCGTGCTGATGCTTGCCGAAGGCCCCGGTTTTACTAAAAAACTGCATGTCGCTTTTAATGACTCTGCTAAAACAGAAATGCGTGTGGATCATTTTTTACAGTCAGTGAATAAATATATGGCTATAAAAACCATCATTAGTTTAGCGACAGGCTTAATTATCGGTTTTGTTTTATGGCTGATCGGGGTTGATTTTTATGTGCTCTGGGCACTTTTGGCTTTCTTATTAAATTATATCCCTAACATAGGATCTATTATCGCAGCTGTACCCGCTGTTATTTTGACTTTTTTACAACTAGGCATGGGTTATGCCGCGGCGGTAATAGGTTTATTCGTCGGGGTCAATATGCTGATGGGTAATGTGGTTGAACCTAAATTTATGGGACGTAGTTTAGGGTTGTCTACGTTGGTGGTTTTTTTGTCATTAATTTTTTGGGGGTGGTTATTGGGCATGGTGGGCATGTTATTATCTGTGCCTTTGACCATGATTTTTAAAATAGCATTAGAAAATAGTCAAGACGGACGATGGTTTGCCATTTTATTAAGCTCCGATGAAGAAACTGAGACTTTGCAAGTACACCCCCAACAACAAGATAATAAATAATGAAAATAGTGGAAAATATTAACTGGCAGGCCGTTGCCAGTCATCCGGAAAATGAGATGCAGCGTTTATTGCATGGCCGGGGCTTTCGTTTTGCCGATTGTGAGCACATTAATATCGACTGGTTCTCACCTGTGATACTAATTATTTTATATAAAGAGGTAAGCAAAGAAGCGTTACAACTGCTCAGCAAACAGTTATTAGAGCAGATGACTGAGATCGGTTTTACGGTTAAAAGTATTCAAGTGCAGTTCCGTTGCCGGGATTTTGCGCCCACCGATATTTTATATGGCGAACCGATCACTGATTTAATTGCTGTTGAGAATGGTCTTAACTATAAAATAAATCTGGGCAGTAAACAAAATTATGGCATTTTCCTGGATATGAAAAATGGCCGGAAGTGGCTGCAATCGAACAGTCTGGATAAATCCGTTTTGAATCTGTTTTCTTATACCTGTGCTTTTTCGAACGCAGCGATCGCCGGTGGTGCGAAGTTAGTGATTAACCTGGATATGAGTAAAGCCGCATTAGCAGTAGGGCGTGACAACCACCGATTAAATGGACATGATCTCAGCAAAGTGAAGTATCTTGCCCATGATCTGTTTAAGTCCTGGGGGAAAGTTAAGCGTTTTGGTCCCTATGATATTGTCATCGCCGATCCGCCTTCTCTGCAGAAAGGCAGCGTTAATATTGAACGAGATTACCCTAAAATTATTCGCCGCTTACCGGATTTATTAGCAAAGGATGGATTGGCGCTATTATGTTTAAACTCGCCTGATTTGGATTTAACCTTTTTAAAGGAAATTATTGCTCAGGAATGCCCGCAGGCGACTATTATCGCGCAAATTGATCCGCCTGAAATGTTTATTAATATCGAACCTGAACGTGGTCTGAAGTGTTTATTAGTGCAGTTAACTTGATCCTGATAAAACTGTAACGACAGCATAAATAAAAAGCCCCGCTTTGTAACAACAAGGCGGGGCTTTTTAATATGCTATTTATTAAACGTTAGCTGCTTTTTCTGCGGCTATTTTATCTTGAGCTTGTGTCGCCTGAATGGCTGTCAATGCGATAGTGTAAACAATATCGTCAACCAATGCGCCGCGTGACAGATCGTTAACCGGTTTACGCATGCCTTGCAGCATTGGACCGATACTGATCAGGTCTGCACTTCGCTGTACCGCTTTATAAGTGGTGTTACCGGTGTTCAAATCAGGGAAGATAAACACGGTTGCTTGACCAGCAACTAAGCTATCAGGTGCTTTACTTTTCGCCACATTTGCCATTACCGCTGCATCATATTGCAGTGGACCGTCAATCAGTAGATCTGGACGACGCTGTTGAGCTATTTTAGTCGCTTCGCGTACTTTGTCGACATCACTACCAACACCAGAAGTACCGGTTGAGTAACTGATCATCGCCACTTTCGGATCAATACCGAAGGCAATGGCGGAATCTGCTGATTGAATCGCGATATCGGCAAGTTGATCAGCTGTTGGATCCGGATTGATAGCACAATCGCCATAAACTAATACTTGATCAGGTAATAACATGAAGAAGATAGATGATACTAAACTTGCGCCTGGTGCTGTTTTAACCAGTTGCAGTGCAGGGCGGATGGTATTTGCTGTGGTATGAACTGCACCAGATACCAGACCGGCTACTTCGTCTTCAGCTAGCATCATGGTACCTAACACAACGGTATCCTGTAACTGCTCACGTGCAACAACTTCTGTCAGGCCTTTGCCTTTACGCAGCTCAACCATAGGTGCAACATAGTTTTCAATAACATCAGCAGGATTAATAATTTCCACATCATCTGTCAGAACAATACCCTGCTGGGATGCGATACGGTGAATCTCTTCTGGATTACCTAATAATACCGGTTTAGCTATACCACGTTGTGCGCAAATCAGTGCGGCTTGAATGGTACGCGGCTCATCGCCTTCCGGTAATACAATACGCTGGCTGGTTTTACGTGCCAGTTCGGTCAAATGATAACGGAATGCAGGCGGTGATAAACGGCGAGATAAAGAGGAATTTCCAGTTAAGGTTTTTAACCAGTGTTTATCAATGTGGCCGGCAATATACTCTTGTACTTTTTCAATGCGCTCTACGTCATCCACAGGAATTTCCATATTGAAATTCTGTAAACGCTGAGCCGTTTGCCATGTATTGCTCTTAATCAATAATATTGGTAAACCTGATTCCATTGCGCGTGAGCACAACTTCATGACCTCTTCTTCCGGTACATAATCTCCTGTTAGTAATAAACAGCCGATTTTCATACCATTCATCACAGCAAGACACGCTGCGACAATAACGTCACTGCGGTCACCGGAAGTTACCAGCATTGATCCTGCTTTAAAATGCTCAACCATGTTCGGGATAGAGCGTGCACAGAATGTCACGCTGTGTAAACGACGGTTTTCAAGGTCGCCTTTATTTAGTACTTTTGCATCCAGGTGTATCGCCAGATCTTTTACGCGCGGCGCAATTAGCTCTGCACTCCATGGAATACAGCCTAAAATGGGCAGAGGACTTTTGCTGAACATTTGTAACACTTCAAGATTACCGCTCGCATTGTCATGAGGAATATCGAACATCTCTGTTAAATCAGGGCGTGATCTGTCACTCTCATCGATCGGTGCGCCAACTTTATTGATGATGCAACCGGCAATATTCTCATTACCTTTACCACCAAAAGAAGAGATGGCGATTTCCATGCGTTCTTTAAGTTGTTGTGATGAATCATTACTCGGGTGAGTAACAAAAACCATTTCTGCACCTAATGCTTTTGCGATGCTGTAGTTTATATCATTAGCAAACTGGTGCTTATCGGTAGGTACAAGTCCTTCTACGATAATAACATCACTTTCCTGCGTATTTTCACGAAAACGCGCAACAATATTTTCCAATAAATCAGATGTAAGGCCTGAAGAGATCAAGTTTTCCGCATATTTCATTGAAAAAGGCTCTAGCGGATTCAGTGATGAAGCGTGACGCAGTGTCGCTGTCGAGCGTTCAGGGCCGGTATCACCCGGACGAGGTTGAGCAATAGGTTTAAAGAAATTTACTGCTACACCCTGACGCTCCAAAGCGCGGATCATACCTAGACTGACTGAGGTAACACCAACACCGGAACCGATGGGAATGAGCATAATTGTACGGGGCATGACAATTCCTTGTAATTTAATGTAAGGCAAGTTAAGGGGAATATTCGCTGACAGCGGCTTTATTCCCAGTAATCTAAAATATTTTTAAGCTGAAGCCAATGCTACAGAGTCTTGGGCAATTACCCACTCTTCATTGGTTGGGATAACCATTGCAACAGGCGAACCATCAGTTGTAATGATACCCTGCTCACCCAATATTGCCGCCTTATTTTTTTCACTATCGACCTGATAACCAAAAACAGTCAGTAGCTCTAGAACTTTTGTACGGATAAGATGAGAATTTTCACCAATACCACCTGTAAATACAATCGCATCAATACGTTGTAGCGGCACTGCATAAGAAGCAATGTATTTTGCTAAACGGTAGCTGAACATCTCCATTGCCAATGTTGCTCTTTCGTTGCCGTTTGCATGCGCTTCAAGGATATCGCGGAAATCGCTGGAAATACCAGAAATGCCAAGCAGACCACTTTGTTTCTGCAACATATCCATTACCCCGGTAAGGCTGTAGCCTTTACGAGTTACTAAATATTCGATAATGCTCGGATCGATATCACCACAACGAGTCCCCATCACCAAGCCTGCAAGTGGCGTCATACCCATACTGGTATCGACACATTTACCATTCTTAATCGCGCTAACCGATGCGCCGTTACCCAGATGAGCAGAGATAATGTTGGTCTCGGAAACGGGCTTGTTTAATGCCTTTGCAGCTTCATTGGTTACAAAAAGATGACTTGTGCCGTGCATACCGTAACGACGCACGTGTGCTTCTTTATACAGACTATATGGTAGCGCATACATAAATGCTTTAGCTGGCATCGTCTGATGGAATGCAGTATCAAATACAGCAACTTGAGTAAGTGTCGGGAAAGCGGCTTGTGCGGCTTTAATACCTAAAACGTGTGCCGGGTTATGCAGAGGGGCAAGCGAAGAGCAGGCTTCAATGCCTTCGAGCACCTCTTCATCAATAATCACAGATTCTGTGAATTTTTCACCACCATGTACAATACGGTGACCGACTGCAGCAAACTGCTCCGCTAAACCGTCTTCTTTTTTGATGATCTCTTCAACAATATAAGAGATAGCTTGTGAATGCGCGCTGTTTGCAGGCAGGCTAGTTGAGCCTTTTTTTCCTGCTACTTTCCATTTGATACGTGCATCAGGCAGATTGAAACATTCGGCAAGACCGCTAATTATTTCATCACCGTTAGTGGCATTTATAACGGCAAATTTTAGAGATGAACTACCACAGTTAAGGACAAGGACAAGTTTGTTGCTCATGAGAAATTCCAGTAATTATAATTGAAAATATCAGCATCTCAGTCAGTAAATGCTGAAACGATTTAGTATGGGCTAACTCACCAGAATAAGTTGCACTTGTTGGTGATTTGGCTCACATGATTTCAAAATAGTTTACGCCTATGAGATGAAATAACAATCACGAATTAATAAAAAAACGATTTACACCTCACGTTTTGGTTATTTTGTGTTATTAAATGATTAATGTTAAAAAATGATTTAAATTCAATGGGGATGTTTTTTGTATCTTTTGTTGTATGTAGGTTTTGGTTTGTATTTGTACTTTCATTGTATCGTTTTTTGTATCTTTATTTGCCTTGTTTGGTGTGTGGGGTTGTGTTGTTTTTTGTGTTGCCAATTTTGGACTTTACTGGTAGTGTTTAGTTGTTTCTTTTTTGCATCTTTTCTTTAACTTTTATTGGTCTTTTATTTAACTGTTAATTAACTGAATTGAGGTTTTTTTGAATTTATTTTTTAATGTGATCAGTGAAGGTGATCGTTACCTTAAGGCTTGGCCGCAAAAGAGCACACTGAATTGTCTGTTTATTGATAGTAAAGTGACTCAATATACGCGTTTAGCAATCAAAATAACGCCTGCTTTTATTATCTTAAGCATCGGCTTGAGCGTTGCTTTTCCGGCGATCTTTAATCCTGTTGTGAGCGCGACATTTGCGTTCTTTTTATTGGGGTTGCCGGTGCAGGGGTTGTACTGGTTAGGTCAGCGCTCGCAAAAACGTTTGCCGGATAAGTTATTACCCTGGTTTATGGCAATCAAAGCTAAATTGAGCATGAAGGGCAGCGCGGACAATGAGTTGCTTCATCATCCCTGTTATCTTGAACTTGCCTTACTGTTGGATAAAGCATTTAAATTGGGTGGTGATGATTTTTTACGTGATCATGAGCTAATATAATTCTGGCTCTAGCTTTGTGGCTAATTACTCGTAGCTGGCTGCTATTACTGTTTCTGGTAAACCTCTATATTAAAGTCACATTCAATTTCCCAGTTCTGTTCCGCTAATAAATTCTGCATTTTCTGCTGGTTAAATTTCCAGGCAAATGGCGTCATATTAATTAAGTTCTGCATTACCTGCGGATTGTCAATTGGCAATAGGTAATGCAGATTTATCTGCTTAACCTTGTTGAAGCCTGAAGGCGCCGAATTTTCTTCGGCGTGCTGATTTACCTGTTCATATATTTTTTCACGTAACTGGTACAAATGACGGGGGGCGGGGGTCACTGTTACCATGTAGCCCAGAGGTTTGATTAAGCGATGTAATTCACTATCGAGTGAAGGGGCGTAAATGCGCAGTAACAGATCAATACTATTATCTGCCAGTGGCACATCATAAGCACTGGCAACGCAAAAATTGATATTCTGGTAACGTTTTGCGGCATAACGTATCGCAACTTTTGAGATATCCAATGCGCTGAAGGTAAATTGTTCAGGCAGGTTGTCTGCTAAATACGCCGTGTAATAACCTTCCCCACAGCCAAGATCCAGCAATTGTGCCTGTTGTTTATCGGCTAATAATATTTTTAATAATTCACTCAGTTTTTCCGCCAGTAAAAAATACCCGCCAGTATTTAAAAATGCACGCCTTGCCTGCATCATCTCTTTATTATCACCGGGGTTTTTAGAATTTTTAGCGTTTACCGGCAAGAGGTTTAAATAACCCTCTTTGGCAATATCAAAATGGTGGTTATTAGCGCAGATTTGGGTGTTATTTGTTTGTTGAAAAGTTGTTCGGCAAAGCGGGCAAATAAAAGGGCTCATAACGGGACTCTATGAAAGCAGGCATTATTTCGCCTGCTTTATCTGTGGTTCAGATCAGTAAATGACGTTGTCATTATATTGCAGAAGGATGTTTTTGATGTTTTCCATGGTTTCATGCGAGGGGGGATGTATTCCGTCTAAAGGGTAAATCTCGCCCATGGCTGTCCATTTATGCTTACCCAGTTCATGGTAAGGAAGCAGCTCAATTTTTTCGATGTTTTTCATCGGAGCAATAAATTTACCTAATGCATGTACGTCTTCTTCAGAATCAGTGTAAGTCGGTAAAACAACATAACGCAGGTAAACAGGTTGGTTACGTTCCGCTAAATATTTAGCAAATTCAAGGGTATACTTGTTACTTACGTGCGTTAAATCGATATGTTTTTCATTATCCATCTGTTTGATATCTAATAAAACCAGATCAGTAACATCTAAAACGCCTTTGACGGTATCATCTATACGGCGCACAAATCCATTGGTATCAAGGCAGGTATGGATCCCTTCCATTTTACAAGCAGTGAAAATAGCCTTCACAAATTCAGGTTGTAACATTGCTTCACCGCCGGAGATGGTGATGCCGCCGCCAGAAGCATTCATAAAATGGCGATATTGTACTAATTCGGCCATCAATTCATCAACGCTCATCTCTTTACCGGCTTCGGTATCCCAAGTGTCGCGGTTATGGCAATATTTACAACGCATTAAGCAGCCTTGTAAAAAAATAATGAAACGGATCCCGGGACCGTCGACGGTACCACAGGTTTCAACAGAATGAACTCGCCCAATTAATGACATTAAAAGCCCCTTTAAAACGGATTATTTCATTTATCTCTTATAGCAATTCTGCTATCAAATATGAATGAGTAGATAGTAGTTGGATTCAGTATGACCAAAAAACAAATGAAATAAACGCTATATTATACATAAAAAGAAAGGTTTCATCCCGAAGAATGAAACCTTTTTTGATTATAGCAGGCTAACTAAGAAGTTAACCTGTTTATCACATATTTTTACATGTTTGCTGTAAAGGTACGTGAGATAACATCGTTTTGCTGTTCTTTAGTTAACGAGTTAAAACGTACTGCGTAACCTGATACACGGATAGTTAACTGAGGATATTTCTCAGGATTTTCCATTGCATCTAATAACATCTCACGGTTCATTACGTTTACGTTTAAGTGCTGACCACCTTCAATTTCAGGTGTGTGCTTAAAGTAACCGTCCATCAGACCCGCTAAGTTCGCTTTTTGCGAATCATCAGTTTTACCTAATGCATTTGGTACGATAGAGAAAGTATAAGAGATACCATCTTGTGCGTAGGCAAACGGCAGTTTAGAAACAGATGTTAATGATGCAACCGCACCTTTTTCATCACGTCCGTGCATTGGGTTAGCACCTGGAGCAAAAGGAGTACCTGCACGACGACCGTCAGGTGTGTTACCAGTTTTCTTACCGTATACAACATTTGATGTAATAGTAAGAATAGACTGTGTAGCACGCGCATTACGGTACATTTTGTGAGATTGAATTTTCTTCATAAAGCGTTCAACAAGATCACATGCGATATCATCAACACGTGGATCGTTATTACCGAATTTAGGGTAATCGCCTTCGATTTCAAAATCAGTTGCTATGCCGTCTTCATCACGAACTGGTGTCACTTTTGCGTACTTGATCGCTGCGAGTGAATCCGCTGCAATTGAAAGACCTGCAATACCACAAGCCATTGTACGACTAACGTCACGGTCATGAAGTGCCATTAGTGCTGCTTCGTAGCTGTACTTGTCATGCATGTAGTGAATACAGTTAAGTGCAGTGACATACGTTTCAGCTAGCCAATCCATAAAGTGATCAAGATTAGAGAATACTTCATCATAATCTAATACTGCACTTGTGATCGCAGGAAGCGTTCGAGGTCCAACTTGTGCTTTAGATTTTTCATCTACGCCGCCGTTAATGGCGTACAGTAATGTTTTAGCAAGGTTGGCACGGGCGCCAAAGAACTGCATCTGTTTACCAACAATCATTGGTGATACACAACAAGCGATAGCATAATCATCGTTATCGAAATCGGTACGCATCAAATCATCATTTTCATACTGGATAGAAGAGGTATCGATAGATACTTTTGCACAGTATTTTTTGAAGTTGATTGGTAATGCTTCAGACCATAAAACTGTAATGTTTGGCTCTGGAGAAGGGCCCATAGTGTATTGTGTATGCAATATACGGAAGCTACTTTTAGTAACCAGCGTACGACCATCAACACCCATACCACCGATAGACTCAGTTGCCCAGATAGGGTCGCCTGAGAATAGATCATCATATTCAGGAGTACGTAGGAAACGCACCATACGTAGTTTCATTACTAGATGATCGATAAGCTCTTGTGCGTCAGTCTCAGTAAGTTTACCTGCTTGAATATCTTTTTCGATAAAGATATCAAGGAAACTCATAGTACGACCAAATGACATTGCCGCGCCATTTTGAGATTTGATTGCCGCTAGGTAACCAAAGTAAGTCCACTGAATCGCTTCTTTTGCGTTGGTCGCAGGATGAGAGATATCACAGCCGTATTTAGCCGCCATCTCTTTCATTTGTGCCAGTGCACGATATTGCTCAAAAATCTCTTCACGTAGTTGTAACGTAGCTTCAAGCGAAGTACCAGCAAGTAGATCTTTTTCTAAGCTTTTATGTTGCTTAGATTTATCAGCCATTAGGAAATCGATACCGTAAAGCGCAACACGACGATAATCACCAATAATACGACCACGGCCGTAAGCATCAGGTAAACCAGTTAATACACCTGATTTACGACATTTAAGAATGTCGCCAGTGTAAACATCGAAAACACCTTGGTTATGTGTTTTACGGTATTCAGAGTAAATTTTGTTAATTGTCGGATCTAACTCTTTACCATAAACTTTACAAGAACCTTCGATCATACGAATACCACCATTTGGGATAATCGCACGTTTTAAAGGTGCTTCAGTTTGCAGACCAACGATCGTTTCTAGATCTTTGTTGATGTAACCTGCATCGTGAGCAGTAATGGTTGAAACAAGGTCAGTATCAAAATCCACTGGAGCATGTGTGGTGTTTTCTTGCTTGATGCCTTCCATCACCTTTGCCCAAAGCTTATCAGTCGCTTCAGTCGGACCCGCTAGGAAGCTTTCATCGCCTTCAAACGGGGTGTAGTTTTTTTGGATAAAGTCACGAACGTTAACTTCAGTTTTCCAATCTTCACCAGCAAAACCTTGCCATGCAGATGCAAATTTTTCGTTAAGTGTAGTCATAAAGATTTCCCTTTACTGTTAGATGTTGAGATTTAAGATTAAATGTATTTATAAATCTGTTTGTTGTTTTGAATTAGGGGCAAAACAACTGGCGCACCAATAACATGCTATTGATGGTCGCGTAGTTTAATTTTTTATAAAAAATTGTAGACCAACTGTTCACAGCTAATTAGCCTATTGAATGCTCAATTTTTATACGAAACTATCATATCACATAATCTCAAGGCAAGGTGTAATTGTTAATGCTAAAAATATTCACACAACAACTTGTCGTAGAGCAGAAAAGGTTTTGCAGTACGCAGCAATAACGTCGGCTTAACTTCATAATTGCTCTTTTTTGAAATTAGAGATGCTCGATTACCTGTGCGATGAGTCTAACAAATGCGCTCCTGTCTAAAATTGATCTAAGTCAAATTTCGCAAGATAATTGTAATTTAATTACAGGATGCTTTGTATTCAATTTTTAAGCCGATTAATGCACATCTTCTGTAATTTTATTTCTTTTAAGTGTGATATTGATCTCGCTTTGCCTGCTTTGTACT
>JBATHQ010000253.1:0-4697 GCA_049667005.1 Psychromonas sp. | reverse complement strand
CTTTATAGTTTGCTATAGACTGTTGCCAGTTTTGTTTGATCTCATTTATCTTAGCGCGGCTATACATTGCCTGAATATTGTTTTTTTCTACTGCCAAAATATTTTCGATTATCTGCTCAGCTTTATCTAACTTTTGCTGATAGGTGTAATAATTTGCAACAATTAATTGCGTATTAATATTGCCAGTATATGTTTTCTTTAAACTGGCAACGTAGTTATCTGCTGCTTGTTTATTATTAAGTCTGAGCAATTTTCGGATATGCAGTATTTGCAAGGTTAGATTTTCTGGGTTAGCAGCCAAGCCGGCAGAAATGGCTTGTGCTGCCATTTCCGGTTGTGGCTCAGGCAAGTTGGTATAATAATAATCTGCAAGTAATGCCACCTGTACAGAATTAGGGGCTAATGCGATTGCTTTATCAAGGGCTATTTTTGCTTTTGAGAACTCTTTTTGCTGGATTGCCGCGCGACCATAAAGAACCCATGTGTCAACGTTTCTGTTTGCCTCAGGGACATACTCAAGTAAAGCTAATACATTATCTGATTTATTTTGCTGCAATTGGCTTGTGGCATAAAGTTCGGTTAATTTGAGTGGGGATATTTCAGGATCAACAACATCGGAAAGGTATTTATCGGCATTTTTCAGATCACCTTCGTTGTACAGTATTAATCCTAATAAAGTGGCTGATTTTTTATCGCTCGGGTTGCTATCCAGAATGTCAGTTAGTAGCGCTTTAGCTTCTGTAAATTGTTGATTTTTGTATGATTCAAGTGCGCGAGTATATTGTAATGATAGCGATTCCGCTTCAGGGAACTCATCCGATAATATACGCGTGTAGATCATCGCTTCTGCAGAGCGTCCTTGTTGCGTTAATACATTGGCTAAGGTTTGAATAATTTGAATGCGTTGGTTAGTAAAAACATCAGCAGTTGGTAATATTATTAATGCTTGTGACAATAATTCTTCTGCGTTATCAAGATCGTTCATTGAAATGTAAAGAGTACTTTTGAGATATATCGCATCGATATTTTTAGGATCTAATTCGATCACTTCATCAATAATTTTGAAGACAGCTTCTATATTATCTGAATTATCCAACCTGAGTTCAATATTTGCTAAGGCAAGCATGCAGTCAATTTTGTAAAGTGGATTTTCTAGCAATTCTTGAAAGGCAATTTTAGCTTGTGGAAATTGATTTTTATAAAGTAATTGTTGAGCTTGAGCCATCTTGAAGCGTTCTGGTTGTTCCTGTAATGTTTTTTCCTGCTCATTAATCAGGTTCTGCGCAGAAATTAATTTTCCTGATTTTTGATAAGCGTCTAACAAGGCGAAATAATACTCAGTATTTTTAACCCCGGTAAAAGCATCAAGTAGTTTAATACTCTGTTGTGGTTGTCCTGATTGCTCATTAATCTTTGTTAAGATAAGGTAACCCTCAAGCCTATTAGGGTCTGCCTTAATGGCAAGATTAGCTGCGCTAAAGGCCGCTTTGAATTGGTGTTGCTCTAGATATGCCTGACCTTGTTGAAGATATGAATCAGGATTGCTTGTGCTCTGTGAATCTGTCGATTCACTGCAAGCCGACAATAAAATCGCGCAGGCAAGGGTTATTGCGAAGAGTACTTTTTCTATCTGAATATTAAAATAGACTGATTTCATCTCTGTTTCCTTACTTAAAATGCTATTAAAGACACTGAGTGTGCGCGTTGTGATCTAATTGATCATTAAATTATGTTTTTTCAATAAATCGTATAATGTTGGTCTAGTAACGCCGAGCAATTTTGCCGCCGCAGAAATATTATTATCAGTTGCGTTGAGTGTTGTTTTTAGAGCATTTATTTCTGCACTTTCTCTAATCACTTTTAAATTTAATGGCACACTTTCAGCTGATTTCAAACCAAGATCTTCAGCATTTATGAATTTCTGTTCACACATAATAGCAGCACGGGTAATTTTGTTGCCAAGTTCTCGAATATTACCTGGCCATGCGTATTCTTCTATGGCGCTGATTGCATCTTCAGTAAAGCCTAGTATTTTTAAATGCTCTTTTTGGGTATATTTTTTTAGCAGATAACGCGCCAGTAATACTTTATCAGCGCTTCTTTCTCTTAATGGGGGGATATCTATCTGTATTTCGGCGATACGGTAATAAAGGTCCTCACGAAATTCACCGCTAGTCATCATCTCCTCTAAATTTCTATTCGTTGCGCAAACAATTCTCGCGTCCACGTAGATCAATTTTCGCCCACCAACGCGTTCAATGACTTTTTCTTGTAAAAAACGCAATAATTTGGATTGTAATAAAAGGGGCATTTCGCCTATTTCATCAAGAAATACTGTGCCGCCATTGGCTAACTCAAATTTCCCCGGTGTGCTTTTTACTGCGCCAGTAAAAGCCCCTTTTTCGTAACCGAATAACTCGCTTTCGAATAAGTTCTCTGGTAGGGCGGCACAATTAATCGCTATAAAGGGGGCTTCATTTCGGACACTTAGGGAATGCAGTGATTTTGCTAATACTTCTTTGCCGGTACCGCTTTCACCAAGGAGTAAACAGGCCGCATTAGTAGGTGCTACTTTTTCTATCAGTTTGCATACTTTTAACATTTTTTCGTCGTTAGTAATGAGTCCCTCAAGGTTACTATTTTTTGATAAATTAAAGACTCTGTTTTTGGCTTCAAGTTGGTGCATATGAAAAGCACGTTGAACGATAAGTTCTAATGTTTCAGGATTGACCGGTTTACTGTAGAAATCATATGCTCCAAGGCTAACGGCTTTCAGTGCGTGTTCATTACAGTCATTACCTGTCATGACAATTAATTTCATGTGCGGGTTTATCTCCAGAGCTTGCTGTAGCAGTTCGAATCCCTGCGTCACCCCGTCAGGATCGGGAGGTAAACCAAGATCCTGCACCATAACTTGTGGTTCTTGTAAACGAATCACTGCCATTGCATCATCTAAATTTTCAGCAACAAAAACATCATATTCAGAAAAGTGCCATTTTAGTTGCGTCTGAAGTCCGATATCGTCTTCAACTATCAATAACGTTTTAGCATCATTTTTATGCACAATATATCCTTACAACAATAATGTGTTAGTATCTGTAGGCTATTCTAGTTGCATAGCTCAGTTCTGTATAAGGCGGATAGCTAAGGGTGTCTTGATCATTTCCCTGTTTTTCCAAAGCAACTGTAAACTGAATATATAGTGAATCGGTGAAGTTATATCTTCCATAAATTTCAGCTTCTAGATATTGTCTTTTCCCACCAGTGGTGATATCTGCTTCGGAATAGTCAGCGGAGATACTTGAACTCAACTTTTCTGTTAGCGACCATAACAGTTGGCCGTATATGCCGTATCTATCCCTGTCTTCGGTTGTGTCGCTGTCAATGGTGAAGGCATTTTCATCATTATTGAAGTATAAACGCATATTACTGACTAATCGTTCATCGAGCATAGTGTATTGGTGCGTGAGTGAAACACTGGTGCGCCAAAATAAGTTATTTTCAGTGAAATCGAGCTCATTAGACTCACCCACTTGTGCGGATGAATTAGTGAATGATCTGGATAGATTAAGCGCTAGTAGATGCCTACCTAACAGAGCATCAATCGACATGCCGTATTGCAGATCATTATAGTCGTTGTCTGAACCTTGAATCCAAGTTCTTCCCATGTTAAACGAATAGGTTCCTAATCTGTATTGGCTTGTTATCTGTGCATCTAAGATATGCTCGTTATAATCAAGATCATCCTCATCAAAGTTGTTTTCAGTGCCAAAATAGCTTAATTGTAATTGTACTTCTGGATTTAGAGCATATTGCCAGCTTACTTGTCCCGTATTTGAATTGCTGTCAGTGCTGCCCGTATCATTAAACCAAACCTCTTCATGTGCCACACCAAGAACAAACGTGGTGCGTTCCGTGTAGGGAATAAACCATTGTAAACCCAGATCGAGAAGGTCTCTTTCTGACTGGTTATCTTCAATACCTGCTATATTTTGATCGATAATATATCGCTGGCGTGTATGCTCAAGGTTGAATACCAAGTTTTCGCTGAATAGATCCTGTGAAATAGTTGTATTACCTATCCAAGAACTGCTCTCTCCGTCCTCACTTTCACTTTGCTTTTGATATTCTGCAGTATAATTAATTGCAATTTCGTTACTTTTTCCCAGCTGTTCATAGCCTAGTTCGATATCGCCTAAACTGGTCGTTCCACTTTGCTCTCCGTTGGTCACTTTATAAGTATTGTCGCTATATTCATACTCTGCACCAACTTCTATATACTTACTTCGGGTAAATAAAGTCTCGTTGTCGAGAGGCGCCGCCCCAACGTCGGCTTGGTATAATAAAGCTGTAGTCAAAAGAGGGGCATATATTTGTATAGATAGTTTATTAATATTCATAGATATATCACTTATTGTTAAGAATGATACCAGCAAGTTTATCTTTATTGATCAGTTCAATACCTGTCTCTACTTGTGACGCATTTGCTTGTCCGTAAGGAACCACCAAAATTGCCATATCACAAATTGATGCTAGGATTTGACTTTCTACATAGAGTCCGATTGGGGGAGTGTCGAGTATAATAAAACGATCCGGATAACGCTTTTTTATCATTCTAATGAATTGTTCCATTTTTTCTGATGAAAAATTTTCGGCTGCATTTTCAGTTTTGTCGCCGTAGGGAATAATCCTTACAC
>JBATHQ010000252.1:0-3147 GCA_049667005.1 Psychromonas sp. | reverse complement strand
ATATTTGCCCCTGAAGATTCGACCTTAACATTATGCACCATAATCTTTTGGCCACTAATAAACACAAGCGAATCTTTACTTCTCGGAAGCGCCCCCCCCCCCAATTGCATATTGTAATATTATCTTTAATATTAACATTCCCATCTATTTCACCCCCGCCTTGGTATCCTTTACCACGATTTATAACTAATTTATCACCTTCTACATGGGAAAGGGCTACGTTCCTTTTTGACTCCTCTAAAGGCTGGTTGACAAGCACAAGATCTGCAGCCACCGAATAAATTGATGAAGGGGAGCCTAAAAATGCCCATCCCTTTAACTTCTGGACTTTTACTTTCAACAAACCACCCACGCTCAAAAAGAGCTGTATCACTAGGATTCCAAAGCATTAATTCTATTCTTTAGGAGCATAACTTCTTTTTGTAATTCTAGGATTTCATGTACTAAATTGATATCGATGTATTTGTATTTTGCTTCTCTTCTTAAGGGACTTGAGCCAGGGACTTCGACCTTGACCCTTACATTATTTACCGTTAAGCTCCCTTCTATTTTCATACCTCTCGTAGTTTTTAGATGAATTTCTTCACTCTCAAAATTTAAAATCTTTGTTGCAGAAATATCTAAGTGTTGATCTGATCTTATCCAGCTTTGCCCATAAGAAGTAGTTACTGTTATTAGATCAGGCCCCCCTCCTAGACCAGGCTCCCCCATCTCAGGACAATCCCCACTAACATGTAGTGTAGCCCGAATTATATCTATTGATCCATCCCGCGGATCCTCTGCTTTAAATGCAACATCACCTTCAATCTCGGCACGACCTTCAATCTTGGCACCGCCTTTTACTTTTAAATCATTTATTGTCACACCACCAGGGTAGTCGTAACCCCAATTTATTGTAAGCCCATCATTATGATCATGAACAAGCGCTCGTCTGTAAGCTGTATCATTATGACGACGTGCAGGGTCTGGACTATCAAGGCATAAATCCCATGCTTCTACCTTAACCTGGTTATTTAAGAGCTTTACATCCGAATTGCTATCTGCCATTGTCTTTCTCCATTATTTATTGAGTTGTTTACCCCTATTGACGCTGAACAATAAGTTCTCTTCGTCTTTCGGCAACGCTTTACTGTGTATTAGTTTGCATTCTTACTAATAAATATTTAAAAATTATTTTATTATGATAAAGATTAGACTATAACAAGCATAAAACCAGTTGGATGGCATATATAATGAACAATTACGGACATCCATTAATTACAATGGTTATAATTTAACCTGATTAGCCATAAAGCTCCGACACTATTTCACTTACACACACTATAATTTAAATAATGTTGAGTTCTTAGTGGAGCCATATTATGTCTATTAATAAGATTCAATTTCAAGAAGGCTATAGTATCTTTGAGTTAATTGATAACTACGGTACTGATGAACAATGTCGGCAGGCATTGTTTGATTGGAAGTTTAAAGATGGTTTTGTTTGCCCAGAATGCGGTTCTAAGGCATTTTGCAAACTAAAAAAACGTAAATTGTATCAATGTAATTGCTGTCATCATCAAACGTCTATTACTTCAGGAACAATTTTTGATAGCACTAAGTTACCGTTAAATAAGTGGTTTTTTGCTATACATTTTATTACACAGATGAAAACTGGTATTTCAGCGTTGGAATTAAAAAGGCAATTAAAAGTATCGTACAAAACAGCTTGGAGTATGAAGCAAAAAATAATGCAAGTGATGAAAGAACGTGATGATAGTAAGCCTTTGTCTGGCACTATACAGTTAGATGATGTGTATTGGGGTGGTGAATTAAGAGGTGGGTCCAGAGGCCGAGGATCTGAAAATAAAACCCCATTTGTTGCTGCGGTATCAATCAATAAAGATGGCCACCCCATCGCAATGAACTTTAATGTAGTTAAAAGTTTTACTTCTAAAGAAATCGAGCGATGGTCGTTAGCACATATTAAGCCTGGTAGTGTAATCCATTCAGATGGACTAAATTGTTTCCCATCGGTAAAAAAGGCAGGATGTGAACACATTCCATATGTTACAGGGGGTGGTCCTAAAAGTGTTGAAAAGTCGGAGTTTATTTGGGTTAACACCATGATTGGTAACGTTAAAAATTCACTACTTGGTAGCTGCCATTCTATTAACCATAAGCACTTACCTCGTTACCTTGGTGAGTTTTGTTATCGTTTTAATCGGCGCTTTAATTTAAGGGATATGATGCCTCGTTTTTTGTTCGTCGCGATGAAAACTCCACCGATGCCAAAGAGGTTTTTAAAATTGGCGGAGCTTTCTGGCTAATCAGGTAATTTAATGTAAAGACTCGTAAATATCAGACCTAATAAGCAGAATTTAAGTAATTTATTAAGGTAGCGAGAAAAATATCATTGAAAAGCACATTAAATAGTTCGATAGGCTATATTTAACGCGTGATTAAGTACCTCAACGAATTGGTTTTGCAGGGCAAGAGCCCCAACCATTGACGCGAACAGCCATTGTCTTCGCCAATCCTCCGTCTTTTTTAATACCTGCCCGTACCATCTCACTATAGACCAACTTAAGCGCAATTTTCTGTACCTTGTGGAACATAAATCTTGGATCGTCGTTAAAATCTCCCGTAATCCGATTCAGTTTTTCTACAAGTATTTTTTATATGCTCAAAGTAAGTGATTCACCTGTATATAAACACCTATACCGGCTATAGCCTTTGATTTTATTAGGGTGTAAAGGAAGTGGTATTGGTGGTATAGGTATTTTGCTTTTTTTAACAACCAGTCCTGTTAAAGTAAAAATCAATGGATGATGTGGATCAATCAGCTAAATGTTATCGAAAAATAACTGATTAAAGCTCTTTTTAATAAAACAGATGGGAAATATGCTTTGGATTAATTCCATTGAAAGGTATTTGATCTCATATAACATGAAATATTCATTGTTTATTTCTATTGAAAATCGACATATTAAAACTCAATACCTATTACCTGACCAACTTATAAATCGGTACTTTAAATTATGACTCCTCTCTAAACTAGTACCACAGCTAGTACCAGTCAAAAAACAAAAGTTATTAACACTTAAAAATCAATAATTTACAATACAAACTTGACTCCCCCCATCCCACCAACCCCATGAAGAAAGA
>JBATHQ010000251.1:0-2163 GCA_049667005.1 Psychromonas sp. | reverse complement strand
AACCGATATTGTTGAACAGGCCAATCAGGTTGTTGATAAATGGAATGCCAGTAATTACCTTCCGGAAAACGTCAAACTGACCACCTGGTATGATTCCAGTACCCTGATTAAAGACCGGCTTAACCTGTTAATTAAAAATGCACTGTCGGGTATTGCGTTGGTTTTTGTTATCCTGGCACTTTTTCTTAACTTTAGAGTGGCGTTTTGGGTTGCGGCGGGGTTGCCATTTATATTTTTCGGTACTCTCTATTTTATGACCGACAGTTATGCCGGTTTAACCATCAATGAGATGACCACCTTCGGTTTTATTATGGCATTAGGTATCGTCGTTGATGATGCGGTAGTGGTGGGAGAGAGTATCTATTCAACCCGGCGGGAGGAAGGTGATAGCATCAGCAGCACCATTCGGGGAACAAAAAAAGTGGCGATACCGACCATTTTTGGTGTCCTGACAACGGTTGCCGCATTTGTCGCTATATCCAACGTACAAGGGCGAATGGGGGAGATTTACGCGCAATTTGCTACGGTGGTTATGATCTGTCTGCTACTTTCACTGGTTGAATCAAAACTTATTCTGCCTTCTCATCTTGCTCATCTTAATACTCATCGGGAGTCTGGAAAGGGGATCTGGTCGCGTATTCAGCATGGCGCTGACTCCGGGCTGCAATGGTTTAGCTGTAATATCTATAGCAAGGCAATTACACTGGCTCTGGAGTTTCGTTATGCCGTTCTGATCCTGTTTTTTGCCGTGTTTGTTGTGGTTATTGGCCTGCCGTTGACCGGTAAAGTGCGGGTCTCATTTTTCCCCGATATTGCCGGTGATACGGTGCGTGGTGAAATATCCATGTATGACGATGCGAGCTTTGGACAAACCGAGGCAGGTTTATTATTACTTGAAAGCTCCGCTATCCAGGCTGATGCCAATCTGATTGCCAAATATGGTCGAGAAGAGAGTGAAATCTTAAGCTTACAGGTGACTGCTGAAAGTGATGATAGCGGCGATGTTATGATTGAGCTGGATAGTGGTAGTGTTTATAAATCAACTGAACTGATCAAAGAGTGGAGACGCTTAGCAGGTAATCCTGAAGGGGTGAAAAAACTTAATATCGAAGCTAAAAAATCGATGGGTGATAACTTTAAGGTGGAAATAAAAGCTTGGAATAGCGAAACGGTATTTGCAGCGGGTGAGGCGATGAAAGCCAAACTGCAGAGCATCGCTGGCGTGAGTGGTATTGATGATAATATGAGCCCCGGGGAGCCGCAGTATCGCTTTGAACTGACTGAGCAGGGGCGCGCATTAGGCATGCAGACATCCTCTCTGGCGACCCAGATATTACGTTCATTTGGCGGTTCAACGGTACAAAGTTTCCAGCGCGACAAAGACGAGGTGAAAGTTAAGGTTCGTTATCCGCAACAACAACGTCAAACACTGGCTGACATTATGGATGCGCGGGTTAGAACAACGGACGGAACCGTTGTTCCCTTAAGCAGTGTGGCCAAAGTGTATAGTGAGTACCAAACGTCACAAATCACCCGCATCGATAGTTTAAGAGCGGTCTATTTGACGGCAAGTGTGGATAAAGAGGTGATTGCATCCAACGAGTTGGTACAGCTCATAAAATCAGAACTGGTACCGGATTTGCTGGCCAAATACTCCAATCTGCAGATAGATTTTGCCGGAGAAGCTGAGCATCAGGCGGAAACGACCAGCTCGATGAGCAATATGTTTTTGATTGCCTTGATTGCTATCTATGCCTTGCTGGCGATACCCTTAAAATCGTATATTCAGCCGCTTTTGATCATGATGGCGATCCCTTTTGGCATCGTCGGGGCTATCTTAGGGCATGTATTCAACGATCTGACCATCAGTATTCTCTCATTGAATGGCGTTTTGGCGCTAAGCGGAGTGGTAGTTAATGACAGTTTGTTACTGGTTTCGAGCTTTAATGAGCTGCGCAGAGAAAAGCAGATGGCAGTTAAAGAGGCTATATTTGCCGCTTGTACCGGTCGTTTAAGGGCGGTTCTGTTAACCTCTTTTACCACTTTTGCCGGTCTTGCACCATTGCTCAGTGAAACATCAGTGCAGGCGCAGTTTTTGATTCCTGCTGCGGCATCATTAGCATACGGGATACTCTTTGCCACCTTGATCACGCTGGTGCTGAT
>JBATHQ010000250.1:0-2991 GCA_049667005.1 Psychromonas sp. | reverse complement strand
TAAATATCTATTCCATTCACTGAGATTCCAGCTAAAAAACTACTGGAATGACGGAATGCAGTGTTCACTGCTTATCCCGAGCTCAGGTTAATCGCACAAAATCTATAGAACGATTTGAAAGCTGGTCTCGAAGTGGTGAAGAACAGAATGTGATACAAAAGAAGTTAATGGGATGTTCAAGTATATTGACAGCGACCGGTATTGCACGGAAAGAACCTGCACTAACAATACGTGATTTGCAGGAGATAGATCATAGCAATGGAGAGAAAATGATTAGCATTACAAATAAAAAAGGATCAACTTGTGATCCTTTTTAATCTTCATAAACTATACAGAAACAAAATGTTAATGAGATGCTGGGTAATTAAAGCAATTTGATTTTAGCAGGACGAAGATAGATCATCCAATGCATCAGACCAACAACAACACCACCACCAATAATATTCCCGATAGTAACCGGAATTAAGTTATCAACAACAAAACCGATAATGGTTAAATCAGCAAATTCAGCCGGTAGATGTCCAATTTCATTCCAAAACTCGATCGGCGCAAAATGGCGAATCATAATACCACTTGGTATCATGAACATATTAGCAATACTGTGCTCAAAACCTGACGCGACAAACATCGCCACAGGCAGTAGCACGGCAAACATTTTATCGGTCACGGTACGCGCACCAAAAGCCATCCATATTGCCAAACAAACCATGATGTTACATAAAATGCCTAGGGCAACTGCCTGGACAAAAGTATGGTGTAATTTATGTTGAGCTGTAAGCAGTACATTAAGCCCCCAATGACCGTGGTCCGACATATATAAGCCGGCTGCAAAAACAAGCACTACAGTGAAAATTGCACCAACAAAGTTACCGCAATAAACGACACTCCAGTTTTTTAACATCTGCGCGGTAGTAATACGACGGCTTGCTTTAGCAATCAAGGTCAAAGTACTACTGGTGAATAACTCACCACCGACCACCACCACAAGCAATAAGCCCATGCTGAACGCAAGACCACCGGTAAACTTAGTGAGTCCCCAGGAAACATCATCGAGTCCGGTTGTCACGGTAATATAAAAAATAAAAGCGAGACTGATAAACATACCCGCTGTAATAGCAAGGTAAAATGCAGATAAAAATGCCTTGGTGGCTTTGCTAAAAGCAACATCATCGGCTTTTTCCGTTATTTGATGAGGCAGGAGCTCATCAAGTTTAGTTTCTGCTGGTCTATTTTCTGCAGGCATGGCGAATATCCTATAAATATAAGTAGTAGTTGAAGTTAAAAGGTGGAATTTAAAAGGTGAATTATGAAGTAAATAGTGAACAAGTCAATCCCACAAAAGCTGTGCTGTTATTAGTATCCTTAAAGCTGCTCTGATATGTGGGTCTGCATCGATAGATAAACTGTATTTTGCGCTATTTTTTTGCAATTCAAGCACCTTTCTCCGTGCCATAAAAATCTCAACAATGCTAAGATGCTGCAAATTTAAAAAAGTTAAATTGCTGTAGATTTTAACAAGCTGTGATGCGTTTTTAAGCTCATACCAAACAGGGTACTGAGTGTTCAAAGATTGCGCAGTTTGATACTATCTACAGACCAGTTTTATGTAAAGGGTGTTGGAGTTTCGATGAAAAAAATGAGTAGATTACTTTTATTGGCAGGTGTTATTTTTTTTAGCTGTTTAGGCGTTGCTCAGACAGTTAATACAGTCACCGTCGATACACTAAACAGCCGTATTGAAGCAGCGACAAAGTCGCAAGAATACGATACAGAAACACAAGCAGCATTAATTCAGCTGTATCGGGACAGCATCACTAACCTGCACCTTATCAAGCAGTACACAACTGCTACGAAGCAATTCCAGAAAACCTTACTCAGTGCGCCTAAAGAGATAAATACCCTTAAAAAATTACAGGAGGAGTATTTAACGAAAGATCCTGTGGCAGCATTAAAAGTCAATCAATATACTAATATGGCTACCTTAGAAAGGATGATTTCCGATGATGAGATTAATCGCGCTGAATCAGAAGCCAAACTGAGTTCGCTGAATACTCGTATAGAAGCAAGCACCTTAAGGCCTAGCCAGGCGCGGGATAGAATTAATAGTATCCGTTTAGAGATGGCAGAACTCAGTGAAAAACAGCTGGTGCAACAGGTTAATAGCAGCCCCTTATTTACCGAGGCTTATAACTGGTATTGGGAATCAAAATCGAGATCTCTGCAAACAGAACTGGCCATGCTCGACCAGGAGCTGCTCAGCAGCAACCTGTTATTAGATCTTCTGCGCGAACAGCAGCAAAATGAAACAACAATACAGAAAAGAACCGAAATGCGTATCGCATTTTTACGTGAACACGTTTTCAATAGAAACGCTGAAACCGTGAAAAAGATATCTGAATCGGCCAATGCCGTGCTTAACGGCGCGCTTGCAGAAGATAAGTATCTTAGCGAACTCGCCAAGCAGAATTTGACCCTTATTGATACGTTACAACTGCAGCTTAAAGAACAACAGAGTTTATTAGACAGTGACAATAAAGAGCGTAAATTAACCCTGCAGGTATCGGAGGCTTTCCACAATGCACGGCAAAAACTGCAACTGCAAAGTGATTCCTCTTTTATTGCTTTATCCGTTCGTGCGCAAAGAGAGACACTACCCGACAGTAAAGAATATATAACTGCTCGTAATAAGGTGCTGGCTGATATTGATAAAGTCAGTCTGCGTTTATTCAATCACGGCGAGATGTTAAATCAAAATGTGCAGACAGTGACTCCCCCCGAGTCAACGGATATCACAAAAAGTACGCAATATAAAAGTACCCTTTCTGAATTATTAGAAAACCGCAAAACGATGCTTGAAAGAGCGATAAGCAATGATCAGGTGCAACAGCGTGGATTATATGATTTAGCAGCCGGATATCTGCAATTAATAACCAAAACACAAGACTATGATGATTATTTAACCGAGCATCTGCTTTGGCTAAAAAGCAGCAC
>JBATHQ010000249.1:0-4236 GCA_049667005.1 Psychromonas sp. | reverse complement strand
TTACTGGAGCACGTTGGAGTTTAAAGGGAGCAGAAGCAATACTGAAATTACGATCTCTGAAATCAAGTGGGGATTTTGATGATTATTGGCTTTTCCACACAATACAGTCGAGCCAAAGAATCTATGGATAACAAATTCATTGAAAAGCGTCGATTCAAAAGAACTACACCCAATATAAAAAGAATGCATAAATGCAATGTATTACCCATACAAAACCATAGGTATAACAATGTAATTCTAATAAATGCTTGTGCAAGCATTGTGTAACAATCAAGAAAGTATTTACCTCGATCATAAGGGAGCGGTTACTCATTTTTTCAGTCCGAGATTTTATTTAACGAACGCCTGTTTTCTAACAAAATCCTTATTTATTTTTCGTCTTTGCAATTGGCCTGTTTGTTAGCTAAGGCGTCGAGAATATCTATCGTAACAAGCGTAATTCCTTTTTCAGAAACACGGAAGCCATTGGCTATATCTTGCTCTCTATCATAACCAATGGTTAAACCTGCGGGATCGGAAAGCACTTTATGATTCACTTTTAAAAGGTCTGATTAGCCAAATGCTTTGTCACGCGCGGGATCGAACCTCTGAATTTGCATCTTGAAGTAGTTTGGGTATAAATTTCCTTACTGTATACTCCCAGGCCTATTATTGAAATTAAACGAATGCTTTCGTGCAGTTTCATAGCAAAGGAATTTAAATGACAGACAAAAAACCAAATAACCCCTTATACGGCTTAAAACTAGATGTGTTGTTGACTGAAATATCAGAACATTATGGCTGGGAGTTATTAAGTGAAACGTTATCTATTGATCGTTTTCAATACCATACGGGGATGAAGTCCACGGTTAAGTTTTTACGTAATAACCAATGGGCGAAAGAGAAAGTGGAAAATTTTTATTTATATCAATATAAAAATTTTCCATACCCCGATGACAAACAATTATCCATTGCCCCGCGAGACCGTTTTATATCTGCAGATCAAAAAGCAGGTGAGCCGGCTATCATTACTGAAGAGGTGCGATTACAAATTGATAAAGCCTCAAGACTAAGAGTCTATCAAGCGGCCGATAATGGCAAGCAGAGCAAAAAAGAATCAGCACGTCGTACTGAAGAGCCCCCCTACGATCCAAGTAACCCTTGGAACAAATAGCCGCTATACCCAAACTACTTGAAAATGCAAATTCAGAGCCTGGGGCTTGCTAGCACTCCTAGGCTAAGTTTAGCAAAAAAGGATCGCGTGAAAGCTTATTATTGTCTGGGAGATACCAGGCAAGTTTATCCGCTAAATTGACGACCTCACCAATAATCATCAGCGTGGGCCCTTGTAACCCTCCGCCAAGTTGTTCCAATTCAGATAATGTCCCAATCACCACATGCTGATCCGAGGTGGTCCCTTTATTCACTAATGCAACGGGTGTCTTTGGATCACGTCCATAAGTCAGTAATTGCGTTCTAATCTCTTCTGACTGCAGCAGTCCCATATACACAACCACCGTTTGATTGGGCGAGGCTAACGCCTGCCAATTAAGCTGCTCACCATTCGCTTTACGATGCCCTGTCACAAAGGTAACCGACTGGGCAAAATCACGGTGGGTTAACGGGATCCCCGCGTAGGCGCTGCAACCCGAGGCGGCAGTAATACCAGGTACAACCTGAAAGGCAATACCCGCTTCGACCAACTCTTCAAGCTCCTCACCGCCACGGCCGAAAATGAATGAATCGCCGCCTTTAAGACGGACCACTTTTTTACCTTCCCGGGCAAATTCAACCAGCATTTGATTGGTTCTGGATTGTTCTACTTCATGGTTGCCCGCCGCCTTACCCACCGAGATTAAATCGGCATCACGGCGGACTAAATCTAAAATTTCTGAAGAAACCAGACGGTCGTATAAAACCACATCCGCCTGCTGCATTAACTGCAGCGCTTTTAATGTTAATAGAGAGGGATCACCTGGGCCCGCACCAACCAAAGCAACATCTCCAGCCGTCACGTCCTGAGTAAGATTGAGCTCCATTAAAGCAATCGCTTTATCTGTTTGCCCTTTTTGCAATAAGTTAGCTAGCATGCCATTGCCAAAAAGTTTCTCCCAATAGCGTCTGCGTAACGGCGCTGTTTTAATCACGCTTTTAACGCGGTGACGAAATTCAGCTGAAATAGAGGCTAACCGGCCAATATGCATTGGTAATAACGTTTCTAAACGCTCCCTAATTAAACGCGCCAGTGCAGGTGCTTTACCACCACTTGAAATAGCGACAATGATCGGAGATCGGTCGACAATAGATGGCATAATAAAAGAGGAGATCTCCGGCTGGTCTACCACATTGATCAATAGTTGTCGTGCATGCGCAGCATCAGCAATACGCTGGTTTACTTGTTTCTGATTCGTTGCTGCAATAACCAACCATCTGTTTTCAAGCAGCGCTTCAGTAAATTCCTGTTTAACTGTTTTCAACTCATTGTTAGCAGCCTGCTTTAATAAGGCAGGATGAAATTCCAGCGCACAAACAGTTATATCTGCTCCGGCTTTAAGCAGCAAATGAACTTTACGAACAGCAATGTCTCCCCCTCCAACAATCAGGCAGGAGCGGTTTTCAAGTTTGGTAAAAATTGGCAGGTAATCCATATCGGCACTCTATTAATTGGAAGGTAAGTTTTTATTTATGGTCAACTATAGAGAATTAATTGCCACAGTTAAAACATTAAAAGATGATTTGTTATTTCTAAATATAATAATTAACTGTTCTGCGGCGGGTTATTGAAGTTAAAAAAATGCCGCCCATTTTATGATCTGGCGGCATTAAGCTAACTAAAGAATTATTAACGCGTTGCGCTTACTGTTTTGTCACTATTCAGCACTAATATAAATAATCAACACGGAGAGCACCGAGGCGCAGTTTACTCATTGAGAAAGCTTTCGCTTGGTGTCACTTTCATTATTGGTGCTCACTGTGGTGAATTATTGTTTTGCCTGTCTTTTATGCAATACCATTCCACAGTGCTGAATAATCATCCTTTTTTTTATTGACAAAATCGATACCCATTTGGATATCGGCATGTAATACCGATAACATCTCCTCTTTTTTACGCTCTTCAAAAGGACTTAACTCACCAAAAGGTAATACGCGTTCAATGCCCTCTTTCCCCAGTAACAAGGGTTGTGTGAAAAATGGAGAACAGGCGTTTCCTCCATCTACATAGGCATTTAGAACAATACCCTGTTTGCCTAAAAGGGCCTTCACCATATTCACACCAAAGATCGAGGCGGCACGTCCCATCGACAGCGTTGCAGATCCGCCACCTGCTTTCGCCTCAACAACTTCTGTTCCGGCATTCTGAATGCGCTCGGTTAAATCGATGACTTCCTGATCGGTAAATTTAACCCCCTGTACTTGCGATAAAACAGGCAGGATGGTGGTGCCACTGTGACCACCAATAACATTAACGCGAACATGCTCTGCCGGTAAACCTTTAAGCTCAGCAACAAAATCTGCAGCGCGGATGATATCCAACGTGGTAATACCGAATAATTTTCTTTTATCGTAGACACCAGCCGCTTTCAGTACTTCTGCGGCAATCGCAACGGTTGTATTAACCGGATTAGTGATAATACCGATACAGGCTTTGGGGGCAACCTCGGCAATTTTAGCCACTAAATTTTGAACAATACCCGCGTTTATATTAAATAGATCTGAGCGATCCATTCCCGGTTTACGTGCCACTCCCGCGGAAATCAAGATAACATGAGCCCCCTTAATGGCAGGAGTGGGATCATCGCCGGCAAAACCTTCTACTTTTACACTGGTTGGAATGTGACTTAAATCTTTTGCAACGCCGGGTGTTACCGGAGCTACATCATAAAGTGATAAAATTGAGTTTTCCGGTAAATCAAGTTTCAGCAGTAAAGACAGAGCTTGCCCAATACCACCCGCCGCGCCAAGAACGGCAACTTTCATAACTCTCATAACGATCTCCCTAATTTATTTAGTCAGTTATATTGCAATCCATTTTAATCAAAAACGGCTGAGCGTGTGGAAAATGTTAACAAATTGTGAGCAATATAGGGATATTAATAAAAAAAATGACAGTTAATAGAGGTGGCGCTTACTTTTAACTACTCTGACGATAATGGTTAAAAATAGCGCGCATAGATTGTCAGCTACCCCCGTTTTCAGTCATCATTTTAAGGCCAAAAATTCAGATGCTTGCGTAGAAGCCATCTCATTTTTGAATTG
>JBATHQ010000248.1:0-10324 GCA_049667005.1 Psychromonas sp. | reverse complement strand
AATTATAAATAACGCGTTTATTTCTATGGTTAAGTTGACTTGATAAAAAGGCGGAGTCATGCAGAAAATTAATATTGATGGAAAACCCTTTACGCCTTCTAAAGTGGTCTGTATCGGGCGTAACTATGTAGACCATATTAAAGAGTTAAATAATGAGGTGCCAAGTGAGGCGGTTATTTTTGTTAAACCCAACTCCGCTATTTTTGAGCAGATAGTCTGCGATGATAGCGAGCCTGTTCATTACGAAGCGGAGATCTCCTTTGTTATTCATGGCGGGCAGATAAGTGCCGTAGGTTTTGGTTTAGATCTCACCAAACGCGCTTTGCAATCGCGATTAAAAGATAAGGGGTTGCCTTGGGAACGTGCAAAAGCCTTTGATAAGTCAGCGGTGTTTAGTGACTTTGTGAGCTTTAGCGGATCAGTGCAGGGGTTGTCTTTGCAGTTAGTTATCAACGATACATTAACTCAGCAGGCTGATTATGCGTTAATGATCAACAAACCCGTTGAGATCATCAATGAAGTGAGCAGTTTTATGACCTTTGAGGATGGTGATATATTGATGACGGGCACCCCAAAAGGGGTTGGGCAGCTTTTTAAAAATGATCATTTTATCGGCCGAATCTACGAGGGTGAAACCCTGCTGATTGAACAGCATTGGACAGTCGAATAATAATTGCTGAATGCTGCAACAGCACAATATGCCGACACGGGGATCTTGTGCTGTTTTAAAAACCAAGTTCCTTTCTTCGCTGTAACGGGCGTTTATTTCCGGCCTTACCCTTGCGAGTTGATTTATTTACGTTAATTCCTGTTTTACAGCCTTTCATTTCCCCTATACACTAGCCAACACTCTTTGATTTGCGTAAAATCTAGCGCTAATTTTCTTAAAATCCAATCAATACGATGATTATTGCTTGCTTCATAATGAGACCAAACAAATGCAACACCTTGATGAAATCGTTGCTAATGCGCAACAACAGATAGAAAATGCCGTCGACGGCAACGAATTGGAAGAGATTCGTTTACAATATTTAGGCAAAAAAGGCTTAATGACTGAGGAGATGAAAAGCTTAGGTAAGCTTCCTCCTGCAGAAAAACCTGCTGCCGGTCAAATGATTAATCAGGCAAAACAAGCGATTCAAGCTGTTTTAGTCGCCCGTAAACAGGCGATGGAAGCCGACGTTTTAAATGCTAAGCTTGCTCAGGAAACGATCGATGTGACATTACCTGGTCGTGGTGCTCAGCTTGGCGGCGTACACCCTGTGACACGTACCATTGACCGCATTACTGAGTTTTTTGGTGAATTAGGTTTTGAAGTTAAAAATGGCCCTGAAGTTGAAGATGCATACCATAACTTTGACGCATTAAACATTCCACCGCATCATCCTGCGCGTGCGGATCACGATACCTTTTATTTTAATCCTGAGCTGGTTTTGCGTACGCAAACCTCCGGTGTGCAGATCCGTACCATGGAAAAAGAAAATCCACCGATCCGTATTATCTCTCCGGGGCGTGTTTACCGTAATGACTACGACCAGACACATACGCCAATGTTCCATCAAGTTGAAGGCTTGATGATTGCAGAAAACGTTAGCTTTACTCAGCTTAAAGGTATTTTGCATGATTTCCTGCATAACTTTTTTGAACAAGATTTAGAAGTGCGTTTCCGTCCCTCTTATTTCCCTTTTACTGAACCTTCTGCAGAAGTAGATGTGTTAGGTAAAAATGGCTGGTTAGAAGTGTTAGGTTGCGGCATGGTTCACCCGAGCGTGTTACGTTCAATGGGGGTTGATCCGGAAAAATATTCAGGTTTTGCATTCGGTATGGGTGTCGAGCGATTAACGATGTTGCGTTACAACGTAAATGATTTACGTTCTTTCTTTGAAAACGATCTTCGTTTCCTCAAGCAATTTAAGTAAGGATTAGAATAATGAAATTTAGTGAAGCTTGGTTGCGCGAGTGGGTTAACCCGGAAATTACGCGTGATGAATTAGCACATCAAATCACTATGGCGGGGCTTGAAGTTGATGATGTTGCTGCTATTGCTGGTGAGTTTACAAAAGTAGTCGTCGGCGAAGTTGTACAATGCGGGCCGCATCCGGATGCTGATAAACTGCAAGTAACCAAAGTGAATATCGGTGCAGCAGAATTAATTGATATCGTTTGTGGTGCTAAAAACTGCCGTTTAGGCTTGAAAGTTGCTGTTGCTGTGGTTGGCGCGGTTTTACCGGGTGATTTTGAAATTAAGCAGGCTGAACTTCGTGGTCAACCTTCATCAGGCATGCTGTGCAGTGAATCAGAACTGGGCATGGCTGAAAATTCTGACGGTATTTTAGAACTGCCAGCTGCGGCTCCGGTCGGCACTTGCGTTCGCCAGCTATTGCATTTAGACGATGTTTCTATCGATGTTGATTTGACGGCTAACCGTGCAGATTGTTTAGGTATTGCCGGGCTTGCCCGTGAAGTAGGGGTGTTAAACGGCATCGCTGTGACAGAGCCGACCTGGGAATATGCGGAGGTCACGCTGAGCGACCAGGTAGCTATCAATTTACAAGCGCCTAGTGCATGTCCGCGTTATTTAGGGCGTGTTATTCGTGGTATTAATCAAAATGCGAAAACACCTTTGTGGATGGTTGAAAAACTACGTCGTTGTGGTGTGCGCAGTGTTGATGCGGTTGTTGATATCACCCAGTATGTGTTACTTGAATTCGGTCACCCGATGCATGCCTTTGATCTGGCAAAATTAGAGGGTGGTATCGAAGTCCGCCTTGCGCAGCAGAATGAAAAATTAACCCTGTTAGACGGTAAAGAGGTGTCGCTGAACAGCGATACTCTGGTGATTGCCGATCAGCAAAAAGTACTGGCGATGGCGGGTATTTTCGGCGGGTTAGATTCTGGCGTTACGCAGGGAACAACGGATATTTTCTTAGAAAGTGCTTTCTTTGCACCTTTGGCAATTGCCGGACGTGCGCGTTCTTATGGCCTTCATACCGATGCTTCTCACCGTTACGAACGCGGTGTTGATCCGGTTTTACAAGCCAAAGCGATGGAGCGTGCAACGCAACTGTTAGTGTCTATCTGTGGTGGTGAAGTTGGTCCTATTACAGAAGCGCTGAGCGAAGAAAATATTCCAGCTCAGGCAACGATCACTTTACGTCGCAGTAAACTGGATCGTCTGATCGGTATTTCTATCGAGGCGTCGCGTGTCGAAGAGATTCTTACACAACTGGGTTGTGCAGTGACTGTTAATGCTGAAGGTTGGACTGCGATTGCGCCGACTTACCGTTTTGATATGGAAATTGAAGAAGATCTTATCGAAGAAGTTGCGCGTGTTTACGGCTACAACAATATTCCAAATATTGCTCCGGAAGCTTCATTAAGCATGCCTAAACACAACGAAGCAAACTTAAAGTTATCTAAAATTCGCGATATTTTTGTAAACCGTGAATACCAAGAAGCGATCACTTATAGCTTTGTTGATCCGGAGAAACAACTTAAATTACACCCTCAAGCTGATGCGTTAATTTTGCCTAATCCTATCTCTAAAGATATGTCGGCGATGCGTGTGAGTTTATGGACGGGGTTATTGGAAAGTGTTTCTAAAAACCAAAAGCGTCAGCAAAATAGAGTGCGTTTGTTTGAGACCGGCTTACGTTTTATAAAAGATGCAGATGCTGAAAATGGTATTCGCCAGGAGCAGGTTCTGTCTGGTGTTATTATCGGTAATTTAAATGATGAGCACTGGGACATTGAGACTCGCTCGGTTGATTTTTTCGATCTCAAAGCGGATCTTGAAGCGCTATTAGATTTATGTGTTGACGGCACAAGTTTTGAGTTTAAAGCTGAAAAACACAGTGCGCTGCATCCTGGTCAGTCTGCCGGCATCTACCGTAATGGTAAAAATATCGGTTATATTGGCACTCTGCATCCAAGTTTAAGCAAACCGTTCGCGTTAAATGGCACTGCGATTGTGTTTGAAATTGAATTAGATCAGATCAATACCCGTCAATTACCTGCTGCGGGTGACATTTCCAAGTTCCCTGCTAACAATAGAGACTTGGCATTTGTGGTCGATGAGCAATTAAATGCGGGTAACGTACTAAAATTTATAGAAAAAATTGGCGGAAATCAGTTAGTTGGCATAAACTTGTTTGACGTATATCAAGGGAAAGGCGTAACAGAAGGTAAGAAAAGCTTAGCAATAGGTTTAATCTTACAAGATACAACGCGCACCTTGGAAGAACAAGAGATTGCTGACAGTGTGAATAAAATTGTTGAAGCAGTTTCTAAACAATTTAATGCATCATTGAGAGACTAATTCTATGGCACTGACTAAAGCTGAAATAGCAACACATTTATCAGAAAAAATTGGCTTGAGCAAACGCGAAGCTAAAGAGTTTGTTGAGTCTTTTTTTGAAGAGATTAAAGCAACGTTAGAAAACGGCGAAGCCGTGAAAATTTCCGGTTTTGGAGGCTTTGAATTAAAAGACAAGAGTGAGCGTCCTGGTCGGAATCCTAAAACTGGCGAAGATATCCCTATTGCTGCTCGTCGAGTTGTTACATTTCGAGCCGGGCAGAAACTCAAGGAGTTGGTAGAGGAAAGCCTACCCGACTCAGAGGATAAACTTTAGTCAGTTTTAAAAAAAAGTCGCTTTGCGGCTTTTTTTTTCGTTTTTTTACGTGATCAGCCTTCACGCACTTTTATTTTTTCATTTTCCGGAGGTGTTTTTTGCCGTCGCATTTATATAAAAGAGTTGTCGTATTAACCGGTGCCGGTATTTCAGCAGAATCGGGTATTCAAACATTTCGTGATAAGGATGGCTTGTGGGAAAACTACAGGTTGGAAGATGTGGCGACCTTCGAGGGCTATCAAAGAGACCCACAATTAGTACTCGATTTTTATAATAAACGCCGTCGCGAGCTAGAGGGTAAAAAGCCTAATGCCGCGCATTTTGCTCTGGCAGAGCTGGAAGAGAAATTTGACGGTGAATTTTTACTGGTCACACAAAATATCGATGATTTACATGAAAGGGCCGGATCTAAAAATGTGATTCATATGCACGGGGAGTTGTTAAAGTCGCGCTGTCCCGCAAGCAATCAGATTTTGCCCTGTTATGATGATATTAGCATTCATGATCTCTGTCATTGCTGTCAATATCCATCGCCATTACGACCACATATTGTCTGGTTTGGTGAAATGCCGCTGGGGTTAGATATTATTTATCATCATTTATCACAGGCGGATCTGTTTATTGCCATAGGCACCTCCGGGACGGTATATCCTGCCGCTGGATTTGTTGAAGAAGCTAAAAGTGCCGGTGCATTTTCCATTGAGTTAAATTTACAAACAAGCGAAGTGCATAGCCACTTTGACCAGGTAATACATGGCAAAGCAACCCAATTAGTCCCCGATTTGGTCAACACGATACTAAATAAACAATAGGTAACAAGTTGTTAGTTGTTAGTAATTAGTAATTAGTAATTAGTAATTAGTCGTTAGTTGTCAGTTCTCTGCTCAGTTCTCTATATTGCAATATCTGTAGGGGGGTGCTTCGCGCACCGAGTTTTAATATGCTCTTTACAAGCACTCCATGGTCATTTTTACACTCCTATGAATACCTTTAACTTCAGCCGAGGACTGTTAAAGAAGCAGAATATCAATCCTGTCAATCAGTTCGCGGCAGAGCCTAAAGGCTCAGTTCAGACTGCCTTGAAATTCGCCATCAACCATAGCATTCTAAGTTGCTGAGTAATTACAAAGTAATAAACTTGAAAAGCTAATGGAACTCCCTACAATAGCTCATCGTATTATGATCCTCTGTTGTGATCGTTATCTAAGTTAACGATTGGCAATGATCAACTTTATTTTATTTAGGGTAATTAGTTTGTATGAATGAAAAGCATTTTATTTTAGGTGGTGATATTAAAAAATCACTCACTGAAGGTTATCATTTTGATATTAAGTCTCTTTTTAAAGATGCTTTTGTGATCACCAAAAAGAATTACTTTCCTCTGGCGATTGCGAGTTTGACCTTTGTTCTGATGATCCTGGCATATATCTATTTCGTTAACTCTTTTTCTGAAGACGAAACGACTGTGCAGATGATATTAAATTATGGCATCATTTTATTGCTTTTCCCGCCTTTGTTGACCGCATTACAGATGATGGGGATCCATCACTCTATTGGTTTAAAAACAAAAGCGAACCATCTTTTTAATTGCTTTAATATTATTTTGAAATTATCACTGGCGACAATGATCGTTAGTTTAATCTCCAATGCAGTGACCATACTATTAACCAAAGTATTGGGTGATATTGGTTTTGCGCTATCCATTCTTGCCTTGATCTATATGAACATGGCCTTTTGTCTGGTAAACCCGCTTATTGCAGAAAAAAAATTAACACCGGTAATGGCGGTCAAATATTCTTTTAAGCTAGTCAATAAAAATATAATGCAGTTTACCTTTATCTATATTTTAGTGATTCTGTTATTTGTTGTAGCAATAATCCCTTCCGGTTTAGGTCTATTTTTCGTATTCCCTTTCTATTTTAATTTAATGGGTATTATTTACCGTCATATTTGTGGTGTCAGCGTGGTGGCCATAGAACGCGCTGTAACTGATGATCATAATAATAATAATGATCATAGCGGCGGTTTTGATGCCTAATTTAGCAATTTTTGAAATATAGCAAGGAAGATAGATAATGCGCTTGGGATTTTTTTTACTTTTATTATTAACGGTAAACAGTGCTTTTAGCGCTTCCTTAAAATTAGATTATTCGCTTTTTTTTGGTTATATGAAAACCCTTAATAAGCTTGATTATGAATATGTTACTACCGCTTTTTTCCTGCATGATAAGCATTCAGGCAATGCGTGTTTAATCAAAGATGCCTATCTGGTGGTGGATCAGCAACGGGATCCGATACAAATAGGCGAACAGGGAAGGTTATTGCCCTTTTATTCAGATCAGCACCGTCAGGACGGTGCGCACGTCGAGGTTGAGTTGTTAGCGGGGCAGGAAAATTATCAATGTGATTTACAAGTGACGATCATGGCTAAGCCCTCTCAGCTAGGGCAACTGTCATATCCCAAACTGGCCATTATAAGTGCTCAACTCGAAGGTGTTTTGAAAAAAAATGCCGGTATGATTGGTAAATATTTTTTACCGCATTTTTCTGGTGTGCGTCTGAAATTAGGCAAGCCGCTTAGTGAGCAGCAATTATCAAACCTGTCTGAGCAGGTGAGCGTTGCCGAAAACGGGGATCTGTTAATTGCCAATGCGTTTTTGCAGTCACAGACGCAAGATAATGATTTAGGGCTGAACGTTGTCCGCATTACCCCCTGGTTAAGCCATTAACATTGTGTCTTTTTTACCAGATGAGCAGTTAACTAAAGATGAGTTAACTTGGATCTCAGCCCGAAACATGGGGGCGTTAGTGAGTGTTCAGCCGCTTAAGCTGGCACTCAGTAATGAGGTTTTTTTATTAACCTTTTCGAACGGGCAAAAAACGGTTTTTAAACGTCTCAATCAGACTGTTCGCGATCCCCATGATAGAAGCTGTGAGTTAAGGGTACACCAACTGGCCAACGATGCCGGTTTTACGCCGAAGGTGCTTGTTTGTAATGCACTCTATCAGTTGCAGGAATATTTTCCCGGTGACGTGCTTAGCAACTCACCACTCACCTCACAGACCCTTAAGCAGCTTGCATTGCAACTGACAAAAATTCATCAGTTGCCGGCCGTGCATGCCCGGCCGCAAAGATTAGCTGCTAGCCTCAGGCAACTTAAAGAAAAGACAGATAAACCCGTAGATGCAGCGGTATTTTCTCGCATCTTAAATCGTGCCATCGCGCTGGATAACAGCAGCCCTAAAAACTGCTTATGTCATGGCGATCTCTCTTTGAATAACCTCTTAATCAACGACAGACAACAGATTAAAATTCTCGATTGGGAGTATGCCGCATTAGCCTGTCCGGCTTATGATTTAGCTTCCTGTATCTGTATTAATGCATTGAATACCCTGCAGCAGGAGGCTCTGTTAAGGGAGTATTACCTGCTCAATAAAGAGCATCTTAGCCGCTCGTTAGTTGTGCTGCAGCAAGAGTGCAGTGTGTATTTAACTGTTTTTGATTATCTCAATGCGCTGTGGGCGAACTGTTTTATAGCGGACTAAAACATGCTCAACTCTTTAATGATAATGATTATCTTTTTGTGTCATAACTGGCATAATAACAATTTCTAACTAATTGATTATCTAAGGCCTTAAAATTGAAATTTACGAATAAAGAAGTCATCCTGTTTGATTTAGACGGCACCCTTATTGATAGTGCTCCTGATTTGTCATTGGCGATTAATCACATGTTAACGACGCTACAGCGACCAACCTTTGATCCTGAACTTATCCGCTCCTGGGTAGGAAATGGCGCGCAGGTGCTGGTAAAGAGAGGGTTATCAGGACAAGCTGAGATCGATCAAAACATTGATTCGGCGTTATTTGAAAAATCCTTACAGATCTTCTTGGCGTTTTATAGAAATAACCTGTGCATTGATACCAAACTTTATCCCGGTGTGCGTGCTTGTTTGAAAATATTAAAAGCGAAGGGCTACCGCTTAGTGATTGTGACCAATAAACCCCTTGAGTTTATTGAGCCGATTTTAGACGGCCTGGAGCTGACTGGATTATTTGAAATGCTGCTTGGAGGGGACTGTCTGGAAAAACGTAAACCCGATGCGCTGCCTTTATTGCATATTTGTGAAAAGCTTTCGGTCAGTGTCGATCAGTGTTTGATGATCGGCGATTCGAAAAACGATATTCTCGCTGCCAAAGCGGCGAATATGCAATCTATCGGTTTAACCTATGGATATAACTACGGCGAAGATATTGGCTTGTATAATCCCGACGTTGTTTTTGATGATTTTTCTGATATTGTAGCAACATTAAGTTAATGATTTGCTAGAAATTTTTTCAGTTAAAGTAATCAGGTCAACGATGTTAGAAGAAAACAAACAAGCCAATAAACCCAATCCCATTAATGTTGCCATTGTTGGTGGCGGCATTGCCGGGGCAAGTATTGCGCTATATTTAAGTGAATTAGGGATCAATGTCACCTTGCTTGAAAAAGGTCCCAGTTTGGTTAATGGCCCGCCTATTTGTCACCTGCATGCCGGTGGTAATTTATATCGTGAAATTTCCGAGCAGCAATGTCTGACCTTACTGGGACAGTCGATCGATCTGCTGCGTTTGTATCCTTTTGCAGCCGATTGCC
The DNA here is from genome assembly GCA_049667005.1 of Psychromonas sp. Lineage (GTDB taxonomy): Bacteria > Pseudomonadota > Gammaproteobacteria > Enterobacterales > Psychromonadaceae > Psychromonas. Next base: position 1,054 of record JBATHQ010000248.1, on the reverse strand, counting down.
GTCCGACTGTGCTCGCGGTTCCACAACATGATCACGGTACCCCGGAGCAACTCTTACCCCGTTTACATAAACTGCAGTTAGAGTATCAACGGTTAATTGATCAAGACCCTGCTAATAAGGTGCTTGGCGACAGTCAGGATTACTTTAGATTATTCGACCGCGCACAGTTAGAAGCTCTGGCCTTACAAGAGCCGAGTGCGCACCCGCAGACATTAGAGCAGTGGATGATCCCGGTTGCCAAAAACGTGGATCTGGATAAGCTTAAATTTCCGTTGATTATGGTACAGGAATACGGTTTAAATCTGTTTCGTTTAGCCGCCAGTTGTACACTTTCTCTGCAGGAAAACGCCCATTGTCAGTTGCTCACCAACACGACCGTCACCAATATCAGCGCCGCTGAAACTAACCAGTCCTGGGTAATTGATTACCAGCAGGGCGAGGTAAACAAACAGGGTGAATTCGATTATTTAATCAATGCGGCAGGTTTTAGAAGTGGCCTGATTGATGACATGTTAGGCTTTAAACGTCACCGTCTGGTTGAGTTTAAAGCGGCCTATGTGGCGCAGTGGGCTGAATGCGATAGCCTTTGGCCGGAAGTGATCTTCTATGGTGAACGCGGAACCCCAAATGGCATGGCGCAATTTACGCCTTATCCGGGTGGTTATTTTCAACTGCACGGTATGACCGAAGATATTACCTTGTTTAAACAGGGCCTGGTCGCAAGTAATGAGCTAAGTGCGCAACCCGAATTGGCGGAAAAATTTATTAACAAAATCGACCATCAGTGGACTGAAAATGAGGTAGTTGAACGAACACAACGTTCGATCAACCACCTTACGCCTTATATTCCAGGCTTTAAGTCTGCGCAGATAGGCGCTAAACCCTTGTTCGGTGCCCAGCAGATACCGGGAGACGAGCCCAGTTTAAGAGCAGCAACGGTCTCTTTTGTCGGGGCAAGATATGCGCGTTGCGAAACGGTCAAAGCATCATCGGTGTTAACCTCGGCAGATGAAATTGTGCAGCAGATGATTGAGCATAATCTGCTCGATATGGC
>JBATHQ010000247.1:0-2836 GCA_049667005.1 Psychromonas sp. | reverse complement strand
ATCTTTTACAGGTAAAAGATAATCACCACCTTTATCTACGATTTTTTTAGCTATTTTAGTTTGGCATCCCATCAATAGTGACAAGGCATCCGCGTACATCCAATAAATCTAATAACTTAGGAATCGCTGTAAGGTGAGTAGACCACAGGAACCTCCCCTATAGCCTCTCGCAGAACGGTACGTGAACCTCTCGACTCATACCGCTCCCATCAAGCAAAACTTCTTGAAGATCCAAATTGCCAATGGGCAAATAAATTAGGACACCGAACAGATAGCTTATCAAACAGATCTATTGTTCTACTTTTGTGGATTTTGAGCTTTTTGAATTTCCGTCTTGCCCAACGCACTAAAGTTTTGTTGAAGTGTCTGAAAACAGAATCTAATTCACTTCGCCTAAACTGCCCATAATAGTTTATCCACCCTCGCAACATAGGATTTAACCATTTTGCCAGTTGTTCTAAACTATACTGAGTTTTCTGACGAACCTTCAGTTCTTTTATTTTTCTACGCATTGACTTCTTAGCAACCATACTAACCGCAGGAGTAAAACTGTTGACTAAACGACCTGAACTTTGGCTTTTGCAAGTTCTTGCTCGAAATGTAAAACCAAGAAAATCAAATTGTGTATTTTGTTCTTGAGTTGACTTGCGCCAATCATCTTTACAATACACGATTTTTGTTTTCACAGGATGCATTTCTAAACCGCATTCTTTAAAACGCTCGCTCAACTCTTTATAAAGTAATTCAGCTTTATACTTTGTTTTTGTATGTACTAATCCATCATCAGCATATCGACACCAGGGATTATCTGGATGTTTTGTTCCCATCCATTTATCGAAGACATAATGTAAAAACAAGTTCGCCAGTACAGGACTGACAACTCCACCTTGCGGTGTGCCTACATTTCTTTCTTCTAATTTCCCATCTGCTAACTGTAGAGGTGCAATTAACCATCGTTCAATATAGAGAATCATCCATTGAAGTTTTTGTTTCTGAATCACTTCAGCTGTGCTGATATGTTTCGTCACTGCTTTCATCAATAAGTCGTGACGTATATTGTCAAACAGGCCTTTTATGTCAAATTCAAGTACCCAATCATACTGCCAACAGCGTTTCTTCGTAACTTCTATAGCATCTTTAGCCGACTTCCCGACTCGATAACCATAAGAATCTTCTAAGAAATATCGTTCCAGTATTATTTCAAGTTTGTCTCTAACGACTGTTTGTGCAACTCTATCACTGACTGTCGGAATGCCTAAAATTCTCTCTCCCCCTGACTTCTTCGGTATACTTACCGCTTGTACAGGAGGAGGGAAATAGGTCCCCGAAGACATTCTATTCCATATTTTATACAGATTGTTTTTAAGATCTTTTTCAAAATCTTCGATTGTTACACCATCTACTCCGGCACCACCTTTATTGGCTTTTACCTTATCAAAAGCAGACAACATATCCCATTTGGATATTTCAAAATGTTTCGATTGTACGTGAGACTTCCTCCTACCTTTCGGCAGTTGAGCCCTCGTTTCAATCCGCTTGACGCAATCCCTTCGCTCCACATTCATTACAAATGCTTCCTCACTACTACGAATTGCTCCGCCCCAGTATCACGCATTGGTACTCTCACACTCATAATTTCAATTATTCGCATTTCTTCCTTAACATCGTGATGACTGGTTCCCGTGGTTCCCACAAAGAGCCTAGTATAAGTTCATGCCCACTTTACGCCGAGCACCGCACACTCAACATTCGGAGTTCGCCAGTGTACTTATCCTGAAATAATGAGACGATTTCAGTTTTGATGCTACCTCAAATTAACGACGCGTCCACATGGGTTCGGGGTTACTCATCTCCCTATACCTTACCTTGCCAGAATATATTCTGATTTTCCTTCAACGCTTCCGACCATCACTCTTAATAACAGCCGTTTGAAGGTGGTTTAAAGTCGGCTTCCGACAGCAGACTTTGGAGGGCCTACCTCCATCTCTTCATGAGCTTATGCTCATTCACTAGTAAGACTTTCCTTAGCTCGCTAGTTTCAGTGCCCACGGCACACTCTCATTGGATTTCTCATTCGTCTTTACTTGGCCTAACACAACCGAATTAGCTGATGCAAAAGCACTGACCATATGAATGCTGTCAGTTTTATTTTTCTTTTTAAATGAACCTTTTAACGTTTTCCCATCGATGGCAATGATGTCGCCATGTGTCATCTCACAACAACTTTTCATCCAGTTAGCAAAGCTTTTCTGGAACTCTTTCGGCTCAATTAATTGGAAAATTCGAGAAATAGTATCATCAGATGGAATACCTTCTTCGAAGGGTAGATACTGTCTTAACCAATCTAATTTTTCATTACCGAAATCTTCAATTTCTTCCCAACCCTCACAGCCGGAAATAACCGCTGTAATAGCTAAAAAAAGTACATCAATTAATTCATGCTGTACTTTACCTGGTTGGCGAAAATCACGAATTACAGAAAGTTCGTTTATTAAAGTTGTTTGGGACATAAGACTTCTGCTCAATATAAAAAGAAGCATATGATCACAACTAAATATGATCTACAACGCGATCCTTTATTCATTAAAGATCAATAGAGTTAAGTCTCAATAATCGCGTAAAACAAAAGTCATTAAAAGCTAAAAATAAAAGTACGACTTCATAATCTTGCCCTTACTTGTATTCAAATTCAGGATTGCATTCTTTCCATGTATGCATTAACTCATGGATATCATTTGGTTTTTCTATATTATTCCAAAACTGAACAATAACTTTTGGAATCGCATTAACATCAATTGTCATTTATATTATCTCGATTACTGAATTGATACAGGAC
>JBATHQ010000246.1:0-5734 GCA_049667005.1 Psychromonas sp. | reverse complement strand
CGTCTGGAAAAGCTGCCGATAAACCCAACGCAGGATCGTTTGCACACTATTGCCCTTAATGAATTAGAAACCCGCTACCACGCGCTGTGTAAAACCATGATGGCGAGTGAAAATGATAATGAACAATTGGCTGAAATTTATTGGATGATAGAGGAGTTACGGGTTTCTTTGTTTGCCCAGCAGTTAGGCACACCTTATCCGGTTTCAGAAAAACGAGTCAAACTGAAGTTGGCAGAATTAAAGGGGTAATCGCTGTTTCTCTATCTACCTTTTAAAAAGCTCATCATGCTCAGCATGCTGGGCTTTTTTAATTTATACCCATGACACTTCAAGATGGCAAAGCATTTTGAAGTAACATGGGGATATACCAATCCGGACCATCATATGAACTAATACTACATCCATTAAAGTTACATTCATTCTAACAAGCATAAATGAGTCGATAATTATCGGATTTGGTATAAGTAGCAATGAATGAGATTAAAAATAGTTAAACAGAATATTATTTGCGAGTGATAAGTAATTCAGAAGGTATTGCTGATTTTTATAGGTAGTTAAAGCAGGAAGTTAGTAAAGAGAGTTGAAATGGTGGAGGGGGACGGATTCGAACCATCGAAGCTTTCGCGGCAGATTTACAATCTGCTCCCTTTGGCCGCTCGGGAACCCCTCCTTCATTTCGCGGTGGATAATAGCAGAAATTTTCTGTTTGTGAAGTCTTAAAAAAGAAAAAACAGCAAATAAAATCATCTTATTGCAAGATATTTATATTTCGTATAATAACTGACTGAAAGTGTTTAAATAACAGACTGACGGTGGTTGGAGGAAATGTTCACTAACATTAATTCACCACAGAGAACACCGAGAAGGCAAAGTAACATTTAAGTACTTATATTAAATACCTATATTAAGTACCTATATTAAGTACCTATATTAACCTGAGCTCGGGATAAGAAGTGAACACTGCATTTCGTCATTCCAGCAGTTTTTTAGCTGGAATCTCAACGAATTAAATAGATATTTAGCTAAAATTAGCCTTATCTCATCGACATCTTCGATTAAAACACCACGAAGATGACGTAATTGAAGCGCTCGCGCAGCCTATTGTAATAGGGCTGAATTATAAAAGTATTTTATTTACCCCAGTTTACGAATGGCATACATTGGAAAACACCGTTATCAGCACAATTGAGCAGACCGACCTGTACGCCATCAATTCGATTGGTTTTATTAATAAAACCTACCTGCACTGTGGATCGCCTTGAAACACTCAACGCCCCGACATCAACCACCGTCCTACCGGTTGAAAAGTTAACAAAACTGACATTTGCGCCTTCCACGTTATTGGTTATGTTGATTGCACCAACGTTTGCACCCTCTACATTGTTGGCAACGTTGATTGCGCCAATGTTTGCGCCCTGCATATTATTGGTTACGTTGATTGGGCCAATGTTTGCCCCCTGTGTATAACCTGTCTGCCAATTGAGGATCCCTAAAGAGGCGCCGGTCATCGATTTGCTTACTTTATGGGCGCCAAAAAAGTTTAAATTAGCACCGATAGTTGTATTTGTTTGAGAGAACCCGAAAGCGGCGAAGTCAACACCAGTTACCTGCTGAACTTTACCGTGCAATACAGTCAGTCGTACGCCCCGGACACTGCTTGCATTGGGCGTATTATTGCCATCGATGGTTGAAAACATAAAAGGTGTTTCATTGGCCAGTAGCGTCGGAGAGACAAACGCCGCAGCCAAGGTTAAAACAGGCAACAATTTTTTCATTTTTATTTCCCTCTGTTATTTTTAATCAGGCAATGACGGAACCTTTATTTCATCTACTTAGCGTGTTTATTTTTATTGAAAAACAACCGTGCGGTTGGCATAAACAAACACTTTGTCATTCAATACTTGATTTAATGCTCGGCTTAACACTGATTTTTCCACATCGCGACCGGCTTTCGCTAAATCTTCAGCACTGTATGCGTGATCAATATGAGTTACATCTTGGGTGATAATGGGGCCTTCATCCAGATCATTATTAACAAAGTGTGCTGTGGCACCGATAATTTTCACACCGCGATCAAAGGCTTGTTGATATGGTTTAGCACCAATAAAAGCAGGCAGGAAGGAGTGATGGATATTGAGCAGTTTATTTTCATAAACCTCTACAAATGTTGGCGTTAAGATACGCATGTATTTAGCCAAAATCACGTAATCCGGAGTATAGGGAGCAATCGCAGCTAATACTTTTTGCTCATGTTCTTCACGGCTTAAGCCTGCGTGACTCACCGTATGGAAGGGGATGTTAAATTTGCTGACCAGATCTTCCAGAGTATCGTAATTGCCGATAACAGCTGCAATTTCAACATCCATTCCGCCATAAGTGCTCTTCATTAAGATATCACCGATGCAATGTGCTTCTTTGGTGACCAGAATGACGATACGTTTTTTCTGTGCCGATATTAATGCGCGTTTAGAGCCCTTTGGCAAACTGAAGTCTAAATCAGCCAATAGCGTATGATCGTTGAAATAACCTTCAATTTCAGTGCGCATAAAAAAGCGCCCGTGCTGATGGTCTACAAATTCATTATTTTTGATAATGTTAAGCTGATGTTTTTGGCAGATATTTGTAATTTGAGCAATCAGTCCTTTGCTATCTGGACAATCGGTCAACAGTGTTTTCTTTTCCATTTTAATCTCTTATTGATTGTGCTTATACGGCACATTATTTAGCACAACAGTGTTTGTATTTTTTACCGCTGCTGCAGGGGCAGGGATCATTGCGCTTTATTTTACCTGATTTTTGTTCAGGATACAGAAGTCCATCACAATAAAGCCATTGATTATCTTGTTTGACGAAATTAGAGCGCTCATGATGGCAGTCAAGATTGCCCTGATCCAAAAACCAGGCTTTAAATTCTACATAACCTGAATGCTCCGCACTCTCTGTACTGATAATTTGCAGGTTTTTCCAATCAACAGTTTTTTCGGCTAATAGTTGCGCCGTTAAACTGCCTCTGTAGTCCGGGTGGTAAGTATCGTATAAATAATCGCCCAGTTGATAGACGAAAGCACTAAAGCGGGATCGCATTAATTGCTCGCAGGTATCTGGTTTGGCTGCTTTTGTATGAAAAGGAAAACAACAAAGAGCGTACGTTTTTCCACTGTTGCAGGGGCAAGCTTGCTGATTTACTTGAAGCATTTTATTCTCCTTATAAAAAAAGCGTTAAAAAAAAGCGTTCCGAGGAACGCTTTAGACCGAGCTGTTTGCTTATATAAAGTTAGCTAAGCTGTGCTTATGCCGTTTTATTTTTGTACGCATCGTTATGAATGCCTGCCGCACGGCCGGAAGGATCCGCGTTATTTTGGAAACTTGCATCCCAAGCCAATGCTTCAACCGTTGAACAAGCAACTGATTTACCATGTGGTACACATTCTGCAGCACTGTCCAGCGGGAAGTGAGATGCAAAGATAGTACGGTAGAAGTAAGCTTCTTTAGTGTCCGGTGTGTTAATTGGGAATTTGAACGCTGCAGTTGCTAATTGCTGATCCGTAACTTGCGTTGCAACATGTTCTTTTAATGAATCAATCCAGCTATAACCAACACCATCAGAGAACTGTTCTTTCTGACGCCATAGTACTTCGTTTAGCAGTTGACCTTCAAAAGCCTGACGAAGAATATTTTTCTCGATACGGCCATCTTTAATCATTTTAAGTTCAGGGTTAGTGCGCATAGCCACGTCCATAAACTCTTTATCTAAGAAAGGTACACGTGCTTCAATGCCCCAAGCCGCCATCGATTTGTTCGCGCGTAAACAATCAAACATATGCAGTTTTTTTAATTTACGGATTAACTCTTCATGGAACTCTTTTGCGTTTGGTGCTTTATGGAAATACAGATAACCACCAAATATCTCATCAGCACCTTCACCAGAAAGCACCATTTTAATACCCATCGCTTTAATTTTGCGAGCCATCAAGTACATCGGTGTTGAAGCGCGGATGGTGGTGACATCATAAGTTTCCAGATGATAAATAACTTCACGCAATGCATCGATACCGTTTTGTACAGTAAAGATAATCGGGTGATGTACCGTACCTAACTGATCCGCTACTTTCTGCGCTGCGGCTAAATCAGGAGAGCCTTCAAGACCGACCGAGAATGAATGCAGTTGTGGCCACCAGGCACCGGTTTTATCATCATCTTCAACACGTTGTTTAGCAAATTTTTGTGTAATAGCGGAGATAACCGATGAATCCAAACCGCCTGAAAGTAACACGCCGTAGGGCACATCACACATTAATTGACGTTTAACAGATGCTTCAAGCGCTTGACCAATTTCAGCGGCGCTGCCGCCGTTATCTTTAACCGCATCATATTCCATCCAATCACGGACATAATATTTTGTCATTTCACCAATTTCACTGTCTAGAAAATGCCCCGGTGGAAATTCTTGCACCTTTGAACAGATTGGCATTAATGCTTTCATTTCAGACGCAACGTAGAAGTTACCGTGCTCATCCCAGCCCATATAAAGCGGGATGATACCCATATGGTCACGACCAATCAGGTATTTGTTTTTTTCTGCATCGTACAAAATAAATGCAAAAATACCGTTTAGATCATCTAAAAAGGTATTACCTTTCTCTTCATACAGACCTAAAATAATTTCACAATCAGATTTTGTTTTAAATTGATAACCACAGGTTAATTTAGCTTCTAACTCTTTATGATTATAAATCTCGCCGTTTACTGCGAGGATATGTGTATTATTTTGATTATACAGAGGTTGCGCGCCAGTATTCACATCTACGATTGAAAGACGCTCATGAACCAATATTGCTTTCTCAGACGCGTACACACCTGACCAGTCAGGGCCGCGATGACGAAGTAGTTTAGACATTTCAATAGCTTGTTGGCGTAAAGCGACCGGATCGCTTTTAATGTCAAGTACACCAAAAATAGAACACATAACGTTACCTTTAGTTTAAAGCGAATCTTTACAAGATTTCGATTGTTAAGTTATCGATGAATTTCTGTTTGCTTTCACAAAACAAAAATAGAATAAGTTCGGTAGATGATTTTTGCAGAATAATCAATAAAAGTCACACTAAATAAGTGTAATTAATTATAAATTAATAATGAGTTAGCCCATTTTCTCCAGCAATGCTTAATAATAACATGATATATACCCATGTTACTTCAAAATGCGCCGCTAGGCGCGATCTATGAGTAAGACGCAATACGAGGTAATGATTAGCTGTCAAATGGTTGCATTTACAACTACCGAGAAAGGATTAACGACGTTAATCACTCAAAAGGCGATCATGCTGCGTCTTGTTAGCGATCCGCGCGAAATGCTGAATTTGCATCTTCAAGTAGTTTGGGGATGAAGAGGCTTATAAATCTTGCATAAAGCTATTTTTTTTCAAGGTAACCGGTAATTTAGCGGAAACATGTCGGGCAAAACCAGATCCGGCTTCTTCGAACATATTGTAAACCTGATCCACACCAAGTGCGTGTAAATCTGCTTCATCGCTTTGATAATGTGCAAGTGCCGCCACTTTAAAACCACAGTTATTAATCTTAGTGAGTTGCTCTGCGGCATAACGGTTACCGTTATGATCCGGCATGGCCAGTAAAATAAGTTTAATATTATCGGTTAGTTGTAATTTGTTCCAAAAATCTGAATCCAGTGCATCACCGGTGATCACTCGCCTTCCATGGGTGCGGTGTGATA
>JBATHQ010000245.1:0-2026 GCA_049667005.1 Psychromonas sp. | reverse complement strand
TGTCTATTATTTTATACAACAAAAAGTTTGACTGCTGGAATGCCGGTGAGCATACCGGTACGTTCCGCGGTAATCAACTGGCGATGGCAAGCGGTGCAAAAACATTAGAAATTATCCAGCGTGATAACCTCACTGAAAATGCCAAACAACGTGGTGAACAGTTACGTGCTTTATTACGCGAAATTCAAAGTGAAACAGATTGTATTGCTGAAGTACGCGGACGCGGTTTGATGTGCGGTATTGAAATCGTTAAGGCGGGAGAAGTTGACGCACTTGGTCATCCGGTCAGCGATCCGGCGCGCGCCGCAAAAATTCAACGAGCAGCCCTGGAGCGCGGTTTAATCATTGAAAAAGGTGGCCGTAAAGGTGCGGTATTACGTTTCTTACCCCCGCTTATTATCAGTGAAACTCAAATCAACTTTGTTGCTGAAACAGTGAAAGCAGCCATTGAAAGCACACAGGGTTAATGCATTGAAACAATTCAATTCACCATGGTCAGAGCATTTTATTCAAATTGCAGGAACCGACAATCAAGCTTTTACAACAGCAAGCCAGCAGGCCTTAGACAGTATCCACAGCCTGTTTGCAGAGTGCGCTAAACCTTATTCAGGTGTAGCGCCAGAGTTGCTCAAAGAAGCCATTTATAACAGTAACCTGGATCAGGTTGAATCGCTGTCGTCAGTGATTCAACAAACCAATGATCTGATTGCGAAAAATTCAATCATGGTGCAGCACCCGCATTGCATTGCGCATCTGCACACCCCTCCGTTGATCTCATCGGTGATCGCTGAGTTTTATATTGCCGCGCTAAATCAATCGATGGATTCATGGGATCAGGCTTCTGCCGCGACCTTTTTAGAGCAATTTATTATCGATTGGTTAGTGAAAACCTATGATCTTGGCGAGCTGGCCGATGGTGTTTTCACCAGCGGCGGCACGCAAAGTAATTTAATGGGGTTGTTATTAGCCCGCGACTGGTTTGCACATAGTCATTCAGGTCATAACGTTCAGCAGGATGGTTTGCCGGATTACAGCAGCAAACTGCGCATTATCTGTTCCGATAAAAGCCATTTCACCATTCAAAAATCAGCTTCCTTAATGGGCTTGGGTGAGCGCGCTGTCGTGTGCGTGAAAACCAATGTTCAGGGGCAGATGGATACGGCAGATCTGCAGGCAACCATCACTGAAATGCAGGCACAAGGTTTGTTACCGATGGCGGTTGTTGCCACTGCCGGAACAACAGATCACGGCGCGATAGATGATTTACACGCGATTGTGGCAATCAGTCACCGTGCCGGTTTATGGTGTCATATTGATGGCGCTTACGGTGGCGCGCTAATGCTCAGTGAAAAACATAAAGTGCGTCTGCGCGGTATTGAATCGGCTGATTCCGTCAGTGTGGATTTTCATAAACTGTTCTACCAGACAATCAGTTGCGGCGCCTTATTAATTAAAGATAAAAGCAATTTTAAAAGCCTGCTGCACCACGCGGACTACCTCAACCGAGAAGGTGATGAACTGCCTAATCTGGTTGATAAAAGTATCGCCACGACAAAACGATTTGACGCGTTAAAAATGTTTATGACCTTAAAAGGCGTTGGCGCTAAAGCACTGGGTGAAATGTACGATCAATTGATTGAATTAACCCAGTCGGTTGCTAATGCTGTCAAACAGAATGACCATTTTGAGCTTTGTTGTGAGCCGTTATTATCAACGGTTTTATTCCGCTTAAGCAAACAATATCAAGGGGCATTAACGCTCGATGAGTTTAATCAGCTGCAGCAGAAATTACGTTTAGAACTGTTAACCAGTGGCGATGCAGTAATTGCTGAAACAAAAGTTGACGGCAAACTTTATCTTAAATTTACCCTGTTAAACCCCTGTTTAACATTAAGGGATTTTGATTCTTTGTTTACAAAAATAGAATCACATGCACAACAATTAATTACTTAATATCTAACCTGCAGAAAACTGCAGGTTATACCAACAAGGATTTTATAATGTCAGTATTACAAATAGGCGCCGG
>JBATHQ010000244.1:0-5648 GCA_049667005.1 Psychromonas sp. | reverse complement strand
GGACCTAATCCCATTCTCTGTGGCTGTAAACCGGCATAGCAATACTCTTTCAAATAACCCAACGGGGTATAACCAAGTTGTTTCGCTTTACTTTCCAGCATGATTAAAACCGCCCCGGCACCATCGGTTATCGGGCAGGCATTTGCAGCCGTGACCGTCCCGGTTACCCGGTCAAAGAAGGGGTTTAATTTAGCCAGTTTTTGCAAACTTTGATCCGCACGAATAGAGTTATCATCGAACTGCACCTGGTTATAATCAGGCGGTAACATAATAGGGTGGATCTCCTGAGCGAAGATACCGGCTTGATTTGCTTTGCTTGCCCGCACATGAGATTGCAGTGCAAAAGCATCCTGCTCTTTTCGGGTGATGCAAAATTCACGGGCTAAGATTTCCGCGGTTTGTCCCATATTTAATCCGCAAACCGGATCCGTTAACCCTTCAATAATAGAGATAACAGGTTTTAAATCGGCAGGTCTGAAGGCGGAAATGGCTGATAATTTTTGCCCGAAGGTTTTCGCCTTCATTAAATTTTCAAAAAGCAGCGTCATTTTTTTACTAAAATGCAGCGGCAAATTACTCATACTCTCGGTACCACCTGCTACCATGATATCGCCATACCCCGCTAACATTTTATTGTAGCCGGTGGTAACAGACTCCATCCCTGATGCGCAGTTGCGATGCACGGTATAAGCAATCAGATCCTGCGGCAGGCCAGCCTTTAAGGCGATAACTCGGGCAATATTAGGGGCATTGGCAGGTTGACCTACATTGCCAAAGATCAGCTCATCAATCAATTTAACATCGATCTCCGTACGAGCGAGCAGCTCTTTCACTATCACCGCGCCTAAATCATCGGCAAAAATATTTGCCATCGTCGTACCAGATTTACAAAATGGACTGCGAATACCGTCTACAATTGCTAATCTTTCTTTCATATTGATCTCCCGATTAATAGCCCTTACCTGAAACTATTAATGATAATGAAACCAGTGATTATTCCGGGTCTAGTCCCTATAAAATTCATTGATAATGTCACTGAACTTATTCATCACAACTTCACGTCTAATCTTCATGGTTGGCGTGATCTCTCCTGCTTCGATACTGATCGGCTCTTTTATAAATTTATATTTCCTGATTTTTTCCCACTCATCAACTTGGCAGTTAACCGCTTTAACGGCGGCCGCTATCTCCTTTCTAATACCACTGTGATTAAGGAAATCTTCATCATTCACATCGCTGCAGCCACGACTTTTTTTAATCGCATCCAGGTTTTCAAAATCCGGAAAAAGTAAACAGGAGACAAAATTTTTATTTTCCCCAATGATCACCGCCATATCGATAAGCTCTGAAGCACATAACATCTGCTCAATCGGCACCGGGCTGACATATTTGCCATTAGAGGTTTTAAAAAGTTCTTTTTTTCTGCCGGTAATAAACAGATACCCCTCTTCATCAATACGCCCCAGATCACCTGTATGTAACCAACCAGATGCATCTATCGTTTCCTGAGTAGCTTTCCGATTGTTGTGATAACCCTTCATAATATTAGGCCCTTTGGCGAGTATCTCCTGTTCATCGGAAATTTTTATTTGCACTCCCGGCCAAATCTTACCCACACTGCGATAGCGCACATTACCGGGATAATTGGCCGCTAAAACAGGAGAGGTTTCAGTTAGACCGTAGCCCTGATAGAGTTTAAGACCAATATTGGTAAAGAAATTTTCCATACTTTCACTCAAAGCAGAGCCGCCACTGATAACAAATTCCAGATTGCTGCCCAAGGCTTTCCTTAGTTTTGCATAGACCAGTTTGTCATAGACTTTATCAAGATAATTACGATCGTCTGGTTTTGTCATAAGCGCTCTTTCAAAAGCGCGCAGTACCAATATTTTCTTAAGGCCGGACAGCTCATCTATTTTGGCATGCATTTTGGCATGCATCTTTTCTAAAAGGCGTGGAACCAGCGTCATCACAGTGGGTTGTACTTCTCTTAATAATTCGCCCACTTTTTTTATTTGATCAACAAAAAAGATCGGGGTACCCGTCGATATATAGTAGTAAATAACCATTCTTTCAAAAACATGAGCAAGCGGTAATGTCGTTAACGCTTTGTCTTTTGCTGAGTTAAGCGGGAACAGTTGTGCTGTACCCCTGATTTGTGAAATAAGATTGGCATGGGTTATCTCAACACCTTTTGGGGTGCCCGTCGAGCCGCTGGTATAAATGATGGTTGCAATATCTTCAGGGGCAACTGCCTGTCTCATCTGAGAATAAAGGTTAGGCTGCTTGCATGAAAGTTGATCGCCTAAGGCTAGGAGCTCCTTATAACTGATGGCATTTTTTGCAGAGCGTTTAGGCTCAAAGGAGATAACTTTGCTAAAAGAGCTTAAAAGCGGTTTTATTGAGTCGTCTAATAACTCTTCATCATCAATAAAAAGATATTTAAGATTGCTGTTTTGACTTTGAAACTGGAAATGTGCTGAGGAAATATTGGCAAACATAGGCACTGAAATCGCTTTGTTAACCATAATCGCTATATCAATCATAAGCCACTGCGGCGAAGGATCCGAAATCAACCCGAAACCTTCACCCTCTTTAATCCCTAAGGCGCGTAAACCCAAAGCAAGACGGCGGATAGTTTCAGAAAACTTTTCCGTGGAGATGGTTTTCCAATAGCCATTATTTTTATAGTTTAAAGCCGCATAATTACTGTAGGTAAAAACAACATATTGAATCATCTGCGGGATAGTTGTGTAATTTTCCATCTCAATTTTCCTGTCTGTTGTTTTAAACAGCCGCATTTCAACGTTGAATACTGGAACAATTTTGCTTTTTCACACAAAACGTCCCTGAACTAGACTTGCTGCCGACTGTTTTTGGGAAGCATTTCCCCCGTACTCACCTAAAAAATATAGCCTATTCCCGCTAATAAACAATTTCAGCATTCGGCTTTACTATCTGAAAAACTTGGTTAAATTGCCAATCAAGCATAAATCAGCAGTCAGGTTTATGAGATTCGAGTCGAGAGTAACGAGTTAGCAAAACAATGTGGCTAGGATAGCCCCTTCAATTCTTCTTGCAGTGCGCAAAGGCTTTCACAAGAAAAATCAAGAGCGTAAATTGGTCAGGAAAAAATTTGAACATTGTAGTTCACGAAAATGGTCTGAAAGGCCGAGAGCTGGATGCCTGGAGTCAATTACGGCAGTATCACTCCGCTATGCGAAACTCAGCCAGTAATGGCGTGTGATCAGAAAGTTGGCTCCATGGTTTACCGTGCAGGCGGTGGCAGTCAACGATATCCAGCCCGCGAAAATAGATACGATCCATGGATAAAAACGGCAATTTAGCCGGGAAAGTGCGTGCGTAGCATCCGTGTATTTTTTTATAGGCGTCTTCAACCCCAACAGCTTCATGCAGGTGACGTTCAGCATTGCCTCGCCAGTCGTTGAAATCACCCGCGATAATCAAAGCTTCGTCAGCAGGTACATGAGAATTGATACGCTCTCCCAGGATGGTCAACTGAGTTGCTCTCTCACGTTCGAACAACCCCAGATGGACGCATATAATATGTATTTTGCGAGCGCTTCCTACTATCTCGATAGTGCCATGCAGCAGACTTCGGCTGGCTGAGCGCATATAAGAAACATCAATGTTTTCCCATTCGATAAACGGATACTTACTCAATATTGCATTACCATGATGGCCCGACTTATAAATCGCGTTTTTACCATAAGCGTGATGATCCCAGACCTGATCAGCAAGAAACTCAAATTGCCTGTTATTTGGCCAGTCATCGAAGCGGTTATGCGAGATAACTCGCTCACCAAGTATCTCCTGCAATAAAACAACATCAGCATCAACTTGCCGTAGTAACGCTTTTATATCGTGCAGAATAAAGCGGCGGTTAGCGACACTGAACCCTTTGTGGATATTGTAGGTCAGGACTTTGAGCGATATGTTTGCCATATTCTCCCCGGAATGATTGGTACTACTAAAACAACAGCTAAATAATCCTACACGGTGAATTGTTCAAGCTTGACTCCGATACTGCCGCTACGGATCCATATTTTATAAATCTGAAATGTCTCTCCATTGCTATTGGCTATCGTTTCCTGATGTTCGGCATAGACCACATCTTCAGTTTTGAATTCCAGAAACGCACCTTTTCGAGTGAGAGGATTCAGGCGCAAAAATATTTTATTAGGTTCGGATGCGCTTTGTTTAGGGTGCCCTACATAGGCAACAGCGTCCTCCAATAACCAGTTTTTATTTGCATACTTTTCCAGCGCACGCTTTTCATTTATCACCTCAATAATATTAAATATCACAGGATCCCCCTTTTTATCGCTGATCATCGAAGTTACCTTTATATTAGCCTGCATTTACACTAATTTGCGAGTGCTATTGATTTAATGATAGTCATCCTTAACAAAGTTAATGATATAAAAAACGATCACATCACATTTCACTGTTTAAATAATATGTTTATGCGTAGAAAAACGGCGACAGATTGATGATCATTTATGCACAAATTAGAATATGACCTGCTGTACTTTATAAAGCCCTCCCAGCACCATAAACTCCTGCTCTCCTTCGAGGCTGCGCGGCAGCAGCGACTCGAAACAGGCGATTTTGCAGAGCGGTATCCGCACGACAAAGACCTTAGAGCCGAAACGCAGTGCGGATTCCGAATCCGAGGTAAAGGAGCTGAGGTTATTGAACAGCTTAACCGAATGACCGCCGATCATATACTCTGCCGGCTCAGTACAGCCCCGGTAAAGATTGAGATGATCGGTATCCGGGTAGCGCAGACGCAGTTCCTGCTGGCAAAAGCTGTACAGCAGATCCAGTTGTTCAAAGAGTTCATTGGTATTATAAATTGCTCTTGTGCACTTTTGACGAAAGTGCAGGTATTCGAGACTGTCCGGTCCCGGAAGCAACTCCTGATGAAAAAGGGTGAGCAGGCCGAAACGGGATTCGACCCAACTGCGCCACGCCGCCCCCTGAGCGTTATCAGAATCAAATAACCAGCCCAGCAGCAGACGACGATAGTTCACCTTGGGGCGGGGAGGAGGATCGACTAGTTTTTGATCCCTGCAACTGCCATTTAACAAATGAAAACGCGATGCCATAAACTGTTTAAAGTGATTTGCGCGGATCTCAGGACAGTCCGCTTTTAGTAGCGCCCTGAATAGATTTGGATACAAAGCGCTGATGCCGTCTATCTCCAGTGGAATCGGTTGCTCTTGATATGCCAGGCTAGCCAGCAGTCTGGAGGGGATATTGCAGTGGTTAAGCGGCAGGGAGATCTGTTTTAACAGTCTGGCTTCGTTATCACTACAGGAATAGATAAAGGCGTCCATAGCGATTGCCTTAAAGTTCGACTGCAGTTAAGAGATTACGCTGCGCTTGAATATAAAGCTGATCCGACAGCGCAACAATTTGCTGATGCTGATGCAGCGCCGCCAACCAGTCTTGACGGATCTGCTGATGACCGTAGTATGCTCCGGCCATTTGTCCGGCAATCGCGGCAGTGGTATCGGCATCATTACCTAAATTAGCAGCGGCCAGCACACAGGATTCGAAGGAATCACTGTTCACAAAGCACCACAGGGCAGATTCTAAACTCTCAATAACAAAGCCACTAC
>JBATHQ010000243.1:0-1647 GCA_049667005.1 Psychromonas sp. | reverse complement strand
GCCAAAGCGGGTAAAAAACCGTTGCAGCGCCACCGCGGACACCACCCTGTGAACAGGATTTAACCGCTGTTTGAAAGTATTTGTAAAACGGAATACAACCGGTATGGAAGGCTTCACCGCCACGGATAGTGCTACCCAGTGCTCGAATACGGCCGGCATTAATACCAATACCTGCCCGCTGTGAAACATATTTCACAATCGAGCTTGCTGTCGCGTTAATCGAATCAAGACTATCACCGGTTTCAATCAATACACAGGAACTAAATTGACGCGTTGGCGTGCGCACTCCCGACATAATAGGAGTAGGCAATGAAATTTTAAATAAAGAAACCGCATCATAAAAACGCTTGATATAGGATAAGCGTATAGAGGTTTCATAATTTGCGAACAGACAGGCTGCAACCATCAGGTACAGAAACTGCGCACTTTCATAAATTTCACCGCTAACACGGTTCTGGATCAGGTATTTTCCTTCCAGCTGTTTAACTGCAGCATAGGAAAATTTTAAATCACGATCAGGGTCGATGAATTTTTCCATCTCTTCAAATTCTTGTTTGCTATAGTCTTCAAGAAGATGCATATCGTACTTGCCTTTAGAGCACATTTTACTGACGTGTTCAAAGACACTTGGTGGTGTAAAACGCTGATAAGCTTTTTTACGCAGATGGAATACCGCAAGGTGCGCTGCTAAATATTGGTAATCCGGTGATTCCTCGGAAATAAGGTCTGCCGCCGCTTTAATGATCGTTTCGTGTATATCATCGGTGCGAATGCCATCGTAAAACTGAATATGTGAATTTAATTCAACCTGAGAGACTGAAACATTTTTCAAGCCTTCTGCTGCCCAAGTGATCACTCGGTGAATCTTTTCAAGATCAATGCTCTCTCTTTTGCCATTTCTTTTTGTGACAAATAGGTTTTTATTCATTCAGGAACCCTTATTTTTAGCGACTACGAGGTGACTTATTACGCAGTTTTTAATAGTGTTACGCAGTTGTTATAAACACAACATATTGTGTTGTCTGGCGCGAGGTGACACAAGATAAAGCTTTTTTAGTTTTTTTCAAGCTAATATTTTTTAGCTTTCGGTGGATAAAATTGTGGATAAACTGAGTAAAAAAAAACAGGTTAGTATTAACTAACAAATGGCTTGGGAGGGTTTCTGATTTTAGTGGAATGCAACCTTTATTTTAAAAAATAAATATAACCGATTAGCGGTAAATATAATTTTAATAAAATCTTTCCAACTGCGATTAATTTCATATTTTTGCACTTTATTCTCTTTGTTGTGTTTAATAAAAACGCGTTCATGTGCGAGCTGAAACAAAGCAAGCAGAACCTGGTTGGCAGAAAATTGTGGTTGTAATTGCACAATATCGAATCGCTTCAGAGACTATTTATTTTGTGGTGGGGGGGATATTAAGGTTTTTATCCTGTGCATTGCGTCACGTTATGAGCACCTCGGTTGTTGGATCCCCCGTTTTGGTCATTGATTTTGATCTAAATCAATATAGCCTTGGTAAAGTTAAGGTTATATATCGTTAACGGCAGCTTAACAAATCATTAACCTTTAAGTTTGCTAGACTTAAATCGATTGCCAAAGGGTGCGATGCAAGTGTTATGAATAAGGTCTAAATTACCAAAATA
>JBATHQ010000242.1:0-1581 GCA_049667005.1 Psychromonas sp. | reverse complement strand
CCTTAACTACCTATAAAAAATCAGCAATACCTTCTGAATTACTTATCACTCGCAAATAATATTCTGTTTAACTATTTTTAATCTCATTCATTGCTACTTATACCAAATCCGATAATTACCGACTCATTTCTGCCTAGCATCTCACCACAATTTTCCTTGCTGACTTTGCATCTTGAAGTGTCATGGGTATAAATTAAAAAAAGCCCAGCATGCTGACCATGATGAGCTTTTTAAAAGGTGGGTAGCGAAACAGCGATTATCCCTTTGATTCAGCCAACTTCAGTTTGACTCGTTTTTCAGAAACCGGATAAGGTGTGCCTAACTGCTGGGCAAACAAAGAAACCCGTAACTCCTCCATCATCCAGTATATTTCAGCCAGTTGTTCATTATCATTTTCGCTCGCCATCATGGTTTTACACAGTGCGTGGTAGCGGGCTTCTAACTCATTAAGGACAATAGTGTGCAGACGATCCTGCGTTGGATTTATCGGCAGCTTTTCCAGACGTTTTTCTAGTGCCAATAAATAACGTTTTAAATCGGATAATCTGGCTTCTCCAATCTGACAGGCAAAACCGGGGAAAATAAGGCGGTTTAACTGCGATTTAATATCCCCCTGCGCTACCAGCATGGTTAAATCGACTTTGCCCTTAAGCTTCTTATTAACGGCATAAGCAAGGGTTAATATCTCTTCAACCAACTGCGTAATCTGTAATGTGCTTTCAGCTAACTCAGCGCGTACCTTCTCTTTCTGTGCTTCAAACTCAACGTCTGTTTGCGCCCTTTTCTGACCTTTTAAAATCGCATCAACGGCGCAGGCAATACAGTCATCAATGAGATCTTTGACCTGTCCAAAGGGATTAAAATACAGCCCGAGCTTGGCTTTATTGGGCAGACTCTGTTGCAGATATTTAATCGGTGACGGCACATTTAATAATACCAGACGGCGCAGTCCAGCCTGATTAATACGTGCGGCCTTTTGTTCACTGTCAAACAGTTCAATGGCAACACTTTTATTTTTGTCCACCAGCGCCGGGAACGCTTTAACTTTATAACCGCCATGATCTTTGCTAAAGGAGGTCGGCAGTTCGCCAAAATCCCATTCGGTAAGATCGCTTTTTTCGATTCCCTGTTTCGAAACCTTAGACAGGGTCTTTTTTACCTGCCCTTTTAACTGATGCTGTAATACCTTCAAATCCGTGCCGATGGCAATGCTTTTGCCCTGCTCATCAATCACATTAAATTTGATTTTTAAATGCTCCGGTAAGGCATCCACATCCCAGGAATTTTCAGGAAGCCGTACCCCAGTCATGCGCAACAGCTGTTTTTCAAAAGCTTCTAATAATGAGGTTTTTAAAGGCTGCATCGCCGCCATCGCCGCCTGAGCGTAATTAGGTGCAGGCACAAAGTTTCGGCGCAGTG
Source organism: Psychromonas sp. (assembly GCA_049667005.1). Lineage (GTDB taxonomy): Bacteria > Pseudomonadota > Gammaproteobacteria > Enterobacterales > Psychromonadaceae > Psychromonas. The sequence continues at coordinate 162 of JBATHQ010000242.1, read as the reverse complement.
TTTTCGGCAGTGTTTTGATATAAGCGATCAATAACTCCTCGCGTAATGCCGGTATCTGCCAGTCAAAACCGCCTGCTTTAACCTGATTTAATAAAGCCAGCGGAATAGCCACGGTGACACCATCCTGCGCAGTGCCGGGTTCAAAGGCATAACTTAAGGGCA
>JBATHQ010000241.1:0-2633 GCA_049667005.1 Psychromonas sp. | reverse complement strand
TCCCCGACAAACGGGGCACAGGGTTCACCTCTTTTATCATGCACCTGCGGATGATCAATACAGTAGCGAATTTTAGCGCCACGGGCTTTTTTGATATTGAGAATAAAACCAAACTCAATATCAATTTCAGCAGGAATATCAGTGGTGAACTCTTTTATTTTTGGCAAATCTTTGGATTTTGCATCCCAAGGGGAGTGGATCCCATAGGTTTGCATCTTAATAATTGCCTTTTGTTTAGCCATTGCCCAACTGCCTTAGTACGACTCTATCATGCTTTAGTAATGTAGGCCGATGATCTGCTCATCATCCACAAAACGTAACGCCATACAGTCACTGTCTTTGCTGATGATCATACTCGGATCAACACGCAGACAACTGCCTGCATATTTCCCGGCCGCAGTAAAAGTACACACTTGCACATAGTAACCATCAACTTGCGGCAGCGGAAATAGCGCCTGATAAATTTGCTCCTGCGCTGCGAATTTACCGCTGGTTTTTTCTATGACGTCATTGTCCTGATTGACCAGTTCAATATTCGCCCCACAGCGCCCAACGATAGGTTTACTGACATAACCGCCCGCTTTTAACTCCGGGCTTAACTCAAACTCTGTTTGTAGCAACAGTGGATGGTTAGGAAACAATGACCAAAGTACCGGCAAAATCGCTTTATTGCTGGGAATAAGGGTCCATAACGGTTCAAAAATCATGATATGTTGATTAAGTAAAATATCAGCCAATTGCGGTGTTTCGCCCTGTTTAAAGTGAGGCTCAAAAGGCTCATTCAAGCGCGTATCTTCTTCGATTCGAGCGCGGATTTCATCCAGGGCAGTTTCCCATGACCAGGTTTTCCAAACCCAGTTAAGCGTTCTGCCTTGTGCATCGATAATGTGGCCATTTTGATCCCATTGTAAACTGTCAAAACCGACAATAACGGTGGTTTTTATTCCGGCAGCCTGTAATGTCTGCTCAATAAAAAGGGCATGGTAACGCTCTTCAGGATCATCATCATGTAAAATATGGACATGATCCTGCACATTACTTTTAGACCAGACTTTGACCAAAGAGGAGAACAGGTCCTTGCCACTATCCTGCCCCTCAGTCACGCCATAATGACGCGCCCATTTACCCTGTATTTTTGCACTTTCCATATAACAGGAGGCGGAATCACAATTGTATTCATAAACCTTGAGACCGGCATCGCTAAGCGAAAAATCGAAGCGGCTGGTGATCAGTTCATTGAGACGGTTGTCCCACGACTGACGAATTTTTGGCAATAGCAGTGCGGGCAGATTAAATTTCTCCAGCAGCTCGGGGTGCTCCAGCACAAAATCCGTGGCATGCATAAACAGCGCGTGCAGTTCATCGGTTGCGCGGGTTAAACGTTCATGAGCCGTTTCTGATAAGACGTAATAACGCAACTGATCTTCGTCAACACCCGTAAGCTTATGACCATGCATCGCTTTAACGTAGGCGGCTTCATCTTCATTGGCAACATTCAGCCATGATTTTTTCATTTTCCCGCGATCTTTTGCTCTGCGGCTGTGCAGACAAAAAAGCTGTTTATCGATAACTTCTGTCGTCTCCGCATACAGATCATTATCGGTTTGCGTCATCCAACCTAGAATGGTGGCATCATTGTAGGAGCATTGTAACCAATACTCTCCCTCTTCCGTGGTGGTCGCAAATAATTCACGGCTGTAGGAATGCCCTTCCGGCCAAATTTTATGGCCTTCATTTTGCTCCGCGATGCGTAATTTATCCGCAAATACCTCGGTAACGACGGCGACATGTCCAGTTTCATCAAACTCACCGCCTTCTGCCCAGATCAATAAACTGCCGGGCTCCGGATGTCGTTTACTGCCATTAGCAAAAGCAAACATCGGCAACCTTGAATTACTGGCGATATCTCTTACTGAACGCAGATTAAATATCTCATAGGCCATTGCCACATCATCAAAAATATAACCCTTGTTAAGGTACATCCAACGCCTGGCAAACTCGACACACTGCCATTTATAGCCCATATAAATACCGTCCAGATAATGACGATAAGCGCTGCGTTTGGGGTATTCACTGTCGCTGGCAGTTTCATAATCGGAAGAGTAAGCGGCTACTCCGCCCGGCGCATAACCGAGTAAAGTACCAAAAGGAGCAGAATCAGGGAGATGGATATGGGTCACTGCGGTTCACCTAAGAAAATAACAATTTGTTCAATATATGCCAGCGAAATTAGATTAGCAATATGTTGATTTAGTGATTTTATGACAACCAGAAATACAAAAGGGGGAACAGCTATTGCCATTCCCCCTTTTTCTTAACCGTTTAGAAATTTTCTAATACTGTCTATTCTTCTTTGCCTGCTTTCTTTGCTTCGCTAACAACGGCAATACTTAACTCTGCCAGAGCAGCCGGATTAGCAAAACCAGGCGCATTGGTTAACGGACACGCAGCAGAAGCTGTTTTCGGGAAAGCAATCACTTCACGAATTGAGCTGGTACCGGTCATTAGCATCACTAAACGGTCTAAACCAAATGCCAAACCTGCATGTGGAGGCGTACCATATTTAAGTGCCTCTAATAAGAAACCAAATTTATCTTCGGCTTCTTCATCGCTGATATTTAAAATTCGGAAAA
>JBATHQ010000240.1:0-8667 GCA_049667005.1 Psychromonas sp. | reverse complement strand
GAAACTGCAACTTCATGCTTGCCATTTGATTTATACGCATAACTTGCTGATTTGTAGATCTTCAATTAGCTTTAATAGAGATAATACCTAATATTGAGGTGACTGATGGCCAACACACAAATTCCAACATGCGTTGAGGGATTTTATAGAAAGCACTTAAACGCAATCTTCAATCCGCAAATGCTTTGCAATGCATCTGCAAACAGAAAAGGTTAACTGACAGGTGCTAACACTCGATATAATAAATTTTCCAGCACTTCCTGATGCGCATGCATTGGCAGTGCTATCGCTTGTCTTGCTCGCACTGTTTTTGTTCACTCGAGAATCGATTGCCATTGAAACCTCCAGTCTGTTTATTCTGGCAATACTGAGTATCGGTTTTAGCATCTTCCCTTACGTCAACGCGCAGGGGCAACACCTTGAGCCGCTGCAGTTTTTCAGTGGTTTTGGCCACGAAGCTTTGGTCGCAGTGTGTGCACTGATGATTGCAGGAAATGGTCTGGTACGCACCGGTGCTCTGGTTCCGCTAGGCCGGATTCTGGCTCGTTTATGGCGTGTCAGTCCGGTATTAAGCATGTTACTGACCCTGCTGATCGGCGCGTTTCTCAGTGCATTTGTCAATAACGTGCCGATAGTGGTGCTGTTGCTGCCCATTCTGATCAGTGTATCGCTACGCACCGGACAACCGGCTTCGGGAGTATTAATGCCAATGGGCTTTGCGACCCTGGTGGGGGGAATGAGCACCAGTATTGGTACCTCGACCAATTTGTTAGTAGTCTCGGTGGCTGCTGATATGGGATTGAGAAGACTGCAGATGTTTGATTTTTTTGTTCCCGCTGCAATCGTCGCCGGCATTGCTATTATTTATTTGTGGTTAATTGCACCTCGTCTTCTGCCTGCACGTGAGGCGATGCTCACCGATACTTCCCCAAGAATATTTTCCGCGCAACTGGTGATATTGGAAGACGGTTTTTCCGTCGGCAAGACACTGACAGAGCTGACTGAAAAGACCTCTGGATTGCTGGCAGTGTCCAGTATTATGCGTGCTAGCGGAAGCTATATTGTGCCTTTGCCGGATGCGCAAATTCAGGCAGGAGACAGGTTAATGGTGAATGACACGCCGGATAATCTTAAGGAGTTGGAAAGTGCTCTGGATGCCATGCTCTATGTAGGAGATACTCAGGTCGATGAAGATCATCCATTATCCGGTGAAGGACAACAAATTGCAGAAATAATTGTCATGCAGGGATCACCTCTGCTTGGCAGAAACTTAAAGCAACTTAACTTTTATGGACGTTATCAGTTAGTTGTGCTGGCAATACATCGCGGGAAAAACTCAGTAGAGACCCTGCGCGAAAAAATAGCACAGGCTCGTCTGCGCGTAGGTGACGTTCTTCTGGTGCAGGGAGATCAGCAAACTATTGGTGAAATCAAACGCGCGGGTGAACTGCTGGTACTCGATGCAACGGCTGACCTGCCACATACAGATAAGGCGGTTACGGCTCTGCTGATCATGGCCGGGATTATTCTTGTATCGGCATTTGCCGGCGTGCCGATTGCGATCAGTGCGATCTGTGGTGTGCTGCTAATGCTGATCACTCGCTGTCTGACCTGGCGCCATGCCTCGATGGCACTGAGTACTCAGGTTATTCTGATTGTCGCGGCGAGTCTGGCAATGGGTTCGGCATTATTGAAAACCGGCGGTGCGGAGTACTTGGCACAAGTGTTTGTCGCTTTAACCGCGGGCGCTTCTCCGGCAGTCATTCTGTCAGGGCTGATGTTGTTAATGGCAATCCTGACCAATATTGTGTCCAATAATGCCGCGGCAGTTATTGGGACACCTATAGCTATCAGCATCGCGCAGCAACTTCAGGTTAATCCCGAACCCTTTGTTATTGCAGTGCTGTTTGGCGCTAATATGAGTTACGCCACACCCATGGCTTATAAGACCAACCTGCTGGTAATGCATGCGGGTGGTTATAAATTTATGGATTTTGTGCGTGTCGGCGTTCCCCTGACGATTATCGTCTGGCTGGGTTTATCTATCATATTGCCTGTTTTATATTCGCTGCAGTGGTAATTATCCCAGTTAGGTAACGTTTTAGTGCTTAAGTAATGATAGTTGCACTCTGGTTGGAGCTTTTACATGTTCAGGTATATGTTTGAATAAGTAATAGAAATATCAACTTGATCTTCATATCTTCGACTATCTATCGATTAGAAGTGTAAATGACTATTATTTCATCGCCTCTGAGTTATGCAGTTCGTCTGCCTGTGTTAGCCAAGTACCTCGGCCAGCTTGCTTTTATGCTGGCTTTGCTGACCGTTGTACCGCTCGGGGTCGCTGTTTTTTTTCACGACTACCCTATTGCCTTACGTTACTGCTACATCGTCGCTGTACTGCTGATTGTCTGGAGTGCAACGCGGTCAATTACTGAACCCTGGCAGATCCAAACCAATGAGGCCCTAACGATTGTGGCGCTGGCATTTGTGCTTTCCCCATTACTGATGACGTTTGCATTTATGGGCAGCGGTTTAACTTTTTTCGATGCATTATTTGAAGCGATCTCAGCTATCACCACAACAGGATTGTCGACGACAACAGATTTGATAAACAAATCGCAGTCGTTTTTATTTGCCCGTTCATGGATGCAGTGGTATGGCGGGTTGGGGATCGTGGTCCTTTCCGTTGCAATGGTGATGGGAAGTCAGGTTTCCAGCCGAAGCCTGAGTCAACCTTTAGGAGGTGAAACTCTGGTAACAACCACGCGCACCCATGCGCGACAAACTCTGATTATCTATAGCGTGATGACAATAACAGGCATTATTGTGGTCTGGTTGATATCCGGTAACGGCATGATCGCCGTAAATCATGTATTAGCTGCGGTTTCAACCGGTGGATTTTCCTCTTTTGATCATAGCCTGATGGACATCGATAGCTGGTATAGCCGCTTCGCTATTATCAGTTTATGCCTGTGCGGCGCTATCCCCTTACCGCTCTATGCGATTATCTTTTCAAAAAACTGGCGCAGAGGCATTTTCGATACGGAACTGCTTGCACTGGTTATAGCGGTGGTGTTGTTAACGCTTATATTATTTCTTTCTTTGCACTTTAATTCCGACATGCAAGTGCAGGATGCAGCGAACCATGCATTATTTCTTAGCTTATCTGCACAATCTACAGCGGGCTTTACTACACTGGATATAAATGCATTGGATAATAGCGCCAAACTGAGCATGATGATCTCCATGTTAGTGGGTGGCGGCCTCGGCTCGACCGCTGGCGGTATCAAGTTATTACGTATTCTGATTTTATTACGCATGATTCAGGTTGTATTGCGACGCACGACAATGCCATTGCAAGCCCTGTACTACCCGAAGTTGGAAGGGAAGTTGCTGGAAGAGAATGAAACGCAGCGGGTACTTATTCTCATTCTGTTATTTATCGGTATCATCGTTATCTCCTGGCTGGCTTTTTTACTCTATGGCTATGCGCCGATCGATGCCCTTTTTGAGGTTGTTTCTGCCACTGCTACGGTTGGCTTAAGCAGCGGTATCACCTCGGCTGATATGCCAATATTGCTGAAGCTTATTTTATGTATCGATATGTTGCTTGGGCGATTGGAAATCATTGCATTACTGGTAATAGTCTATCCTCCAAACTGGATAGGTGAACGTAAGGAATTATCATGAAAGCCATATTCGTCGGCGCAAGCCCCACAGCGATAATGACGGCGAGAGCCCTGTTAAAACGCAATCATGAAGTCATTATCATTGACCGAGATAAAGAAAAAATCGATGCGTTGAGCAGTCAATTCGATTGTGGTTTTCTGCTGGGTGATGGCAGCAAACCTTCACTGTTGCGTGAAACAAACCCGGAAGAAGCGGACATGCTCTTCTGCCTTACCGGCCATGACCAGACCAACATCATTACCAGCCTGGTTGGGCGATCCTTAGGGTTTGCAAAAGTTGTCACCGCGATTGAAGATCCGAGTTATGATCATATCTGTATAGAGCTTGGGCTTGAAGCCACTATAACTCCATCACGCACGATAGGACGCCACCTGGCTGACATGTTCGAAGGGCGCGATCCCTTTGATCTCTCTATCCTGTTCCGTTATGATGCCGCGGCTTTTTCGTTTGTTGCACAGGAAAAACATGCCGGCGAAATAGGTGATTTGTCATTACCCAAATCAACCCGCGTTATATGTATTTATCGAAAAGAACAACTGATTATTCCACGAGACAATGAGAGGATCGAACTGGATGATGAAGTGATTATGATAACTCACCAGAAAAATCTTCCAGCATTACATAAACAATTGAATTTAAAAATCAACAATCATCGCGACGACTCTGTTGTAGAGTCCTGAGCGGATCCATCAAAAACAGATGATCTGCGGTTTATACCCATGATACTTGGATCTAGGTTAAGGAGAAGATGGTGCGAAACGTACTGCTAATAATAAGTTTACTGGCCCTGAGTGGCTGTCTGGGGATGCCCGAATCCGTTAAACCGGTTGATCAGTTTGAATTAACCCGATATTTAGGCAAATGGTATGAAGTTGCCCGCCTGGATCACTCTTTTGAAAGAGGTCTCAGTCAGGTTTCAACGGAATATACACTGCAGGATGATGGTGGTGTCGCGGTTTTAAATCGAGGCTTCTCAAACTTTGAAAACAAGTGGCGGGAAGCAAAGGGCAAAGCGTATTTTGTCAACGAAAGTAATCAGGGTTATCTCAAAGTATCATTCTTTGGCCCATTTTATGGATCCTATGTTGTTTTTGAGCTGGATAAAGAAAACTATCAGTATGCTTTTGTTTCCGGACCTGATTTTGATTATTTATGGTTGCTATCGCGCACGCCAACGGTGGCTCCCGAGGTGCTGGAAAAGTTCATCAGCATGTCAAAAGAGCGTGGCTTTGATACAAAAAAATTGATTTTTGTCGAGCAAAAATGATCGCGAAAAATTTAAAAACAAGGCGAATTTAATCATATGAAGAAAATCTTAATTATCCTGTTAATTGTTGCCGGGATTTATCAATGGGTAGGCGACTCCACGGGCACTATAACGTCATTCGTGAAGGAGACGGTACAAACTGAGAGTGTTCAATCTGCTGATAATGCTGTTTTAAATCGAGCCTTTGAAAATCGCCAAAGCAATGTTCAGGTGCAAGGTGCTGGCCTGGTAACGCAACTATTAGCGGATGATCTGAAAGGCTCTCGACACCAGAGATTTATTTTAACGTTACCTTCGGGATTAACGCTATTAATCGCACATAATATTGATTTGGCGCCAAAAATAAACGCACTGTCGAAAGGCGATCAAGTGCAATTTTACGGTGAATATGAATGGAACCAAAAAGGGGGTGTTGTGCATTGGACGCATAAAGATCCGAATGGCCGTCATATTCATGGATGGTTAAAGCATAATGGTCAAACTTATCAATAGCATTCTATGGCGATGATGCGGTAATGCGGTAATGCGGTAATGCGGTAATGCGAAGATATTAGTATGGGCTATTGGATTGGAAATAAGAAAAGAGATTCAAGAGCGACCTTAATAACAATCGCATCAGCAAGTTAAATAAAAAGGGGGATATCGCTATCCCCCTTTTCTATTCTAGTCTAATTAACCTAGCTGTTTACGCACATTTCTAAACATACGCATCCATGGGCTGTCTTCGCGCCACTCGTCCGGATGCCACGAATTGGCAACCGTTCTGAATACCCGCTCAGGATGAGGCATCATAATAGTCACGCGCCCGTCCGTAGAGGTTAATCCGGTGATACCGTTTGGTGAACCATTCGGGTTAGCAGGATACTGCTCGGTTTTTTCGCCGTAGTTATTCACAAAACGCAACGCCACTGAACCGCTCGCTTCAATCGCGGCAAGATGCTGTGCATCTTTAACTTCAACACGCCCTTCTCCATGTGAAACAGCAATCGGCATCATTGAACCTGCCATCTCACTGAAAAACAACGAATTGGTTTTCTGCACTTCCACCAAGCTGAAACGCGCTTCAAAACGTTCCGAATTATTGCGTACGAAACGCGGCCATAAATCAGTACCCGGAATAATCTCATGCAGATTAGACAACATCTGACAACCGTTACATACACCTAAGGCAAATGAGTTCTGACGCTCAAAGAATGTCTGGAACTGATCGCGTGCCTGGGCATTAAACAGAATAGACTTAGCCCAGCCTTCACCCGCGCCTAATACATCACCGTAGGAGAAACCGCCACAAGCGACGAAACCGGCAAAGTCTGCAAGCTGCACATCACCCGATAAAATATCACTCATATGCACATCAATTGCCGAAAATCCGGCGCGATTAAAGGCAGCCGCCATCTCCTGCTGTGAGTTCACACCCTGCTCACGTAAAATAGCCATACGCGGTAGCGCACCGGTTGCAATATAAGGTGCAGCAACATCTTCATTAATATCAAAGGTTAACTTAGCGCTTAAACCAGGATCCTGATCATCCAGTTTTTGCTCAAACTCCTGCATAGCACACTCAGAGTTATCACGTAACGCCTGCATTTTCAGGGTTGTTTCCGCCCAAATAGCACGGAACTCCGCACGCGGTGCAGATAGTACGTCTTTACCATCACGTGTGAATTCGATTTGATCGCGCGTGTTAGGTGCGCCAATCACCATTGAGTTTGCCGCTAAACCGTGCCCGGCAAGGATATTTAAGACCGCTTCTTTATCTTCAACACTTACCTGAATAACCGCACCTAACTCTTCACTGTAAAGCGCAGCAAAATCATCACTACCTAGCTGATCTAATTTTACCGTTACCCCGCAGTGTCCGGCAAAGGCCATCTCCGCAACAGTGGTGAATAAACCACCATCACTGCGATCGTGATAAGCCAGTAACTTACGCTCTGCAACTAAGGTTTGCAGCGCATTAAAGAATCCTTTCAGCTGTGCCGGGTTGTCAACATCCGGTGTTTTATCACCAAGTTGTTTGTACACCTGCGCCAGTGATGAGCCGCCTAAACGATTTTTACCACAACCTAAATCAATAAGAATTAAATCAGAATCGCCTTTATCGGTACGCAGTTGTGGCGTCACGGTATTGCGAATATCTCGCACCGCACCAAATGCGGTAATAATTAATGACAGTGGAGAGATCACCTCTTTATCCTGATCGCCCTCCTGCCAGCGTGTTTTCATTGACATTGAATCTTTGCCGACCGGAATAGCCAGTTCCAATTCCGGGCAAAGCTCTTCACCAACCGCTTTTACCGCCGCATATAAACCGGCATCTTCACCAGGGTGCCCTGTTGCTGACATCCAGTTTGCAGAGAGTTTAATACGTTTAAAATCACCGATATCTGAACAGGCGATATTGGTAATTGATTCTGCTACCGCTAAACGGGCAGAAGCTGCATAGTTCAGCAGGGCAACGGGAGCGCGCTCACCAATCGCCATTGACTCACCAAAATAGGAGTCATAACTAGCCGCAGTTACTGCACAGTTAGCAACGGGTACCTGCCAAGGACCGACCATCTGATCCCGTGCAACTAAACCGGTGACCGAGCGATCACCAATGGTGATTAAGAAAGTTTTTTCAGCAATCGACGGCAGGCGCAATAAACGCTCCGCCGCATCTTTCACACTTGCGCCTGATAAGTCCAGTGCCTTACCTTGTGCATTTTGCGATTTAACATCACGATGCATTTTAGGTGCTTTACCCAATAATACCTCTAACGGCATGTCAATCGGGTTGTTATCAAACTCAGAATCATGCAGGGTAAGTTGCATCTCTTCTGTCGCTTCACCAATCACCGCATATTGAGCACGTTCACGCTTACAGATAGCTTCAAATACCGCTAAATTTTCAGGTTTTACTGCGAGTACATAACGTTCTTGAGATTCATTACACCAGATCTCATGCGGCGCCATGCTTTTTTCATCATTCGGGATAGCACGCAGATCAAATTTACCACCGCGTCCGCCATCATTTACCAGTTCAGGCATGGCATTGGAAAGACCACCCGCGCCGACATCATGGATAAACTGGATCGGGTTATCATCGCCCATCTGCCAGCAACGGTCGATAACTTCCTGACAGCGACGTTCCATTTCCGGGTTTTCACGTTGTACAGAGGCAAAATCCAATGCTTCAGAAGAAGCGCCTGAATCCATTGAAGACGCAGCGCCGCCGCCCAAACCAATATTCATCGCCGGACCACCCAGCACGATTAACTTAGCGCCAACCGGAATATCTTTTTTCTCAACGTGGCTGCGGCGAATATTGCCCAGACCACCGGCAAGCATGATCGGTTTATGGTAACCGCGAATTTCTAAACCGTTATGACTTTCTACCTTCTCTTCATAGGTACGGAAATAACCAAGGATATTTGGACGACCAAATTCATTATTAAATGCAGCGCCACCCAGTGGTGCTTCGAGCATAATATCTAAGGCGGAAACGATACGCTCGGGTTTACCAAAATCGGTTTCCCAAGGCTGTTCGAAGGACGGGATACGCAAGTTAGAAACAGAGAAACCCACTAAACCCGCTTTTGGTTTAGAACCGATACCCGTTGCGCCCTCATCACGAATCTCACCACCAGAGCCTGTTGCCGCGCCAGGGAAGGGGGAGATAGCCGTCGGATGGTTATGGGTTTCAACTTTCATCAGAATGTCGA
>JBATHQ010000239.1:0-2789 GCA_049667005.1 Psychromonas sp. | reverse complement strand
TCGGTGCGTTTTTTAAAAAGTGAAAATGTTAATGTTTTTGCCGGAAAAAATCTGATTTCCGTGATAGAAAATGAATCATGGATGGAAAGTTATAAGTGGGTACAAAAAGAAGACGTCAACATTTTGCAGCTTCTATTAGTCAAAGAGGGGCGTGTTCCTAAACTTGAAAAAACCTCGCTACATACTGAAAATGACCTGCTTGCATTGCAGAGAATATTAGCAACCGGGCGTTGTTTCTGGCAAGACCTGAGTCTGCCTTTACACGCTGCTGAAAAAAAACCGCTGCAGTTGCAATGGATTGAAGAAGATAATTTAAAGCGTCTGCAGGTAGGCCTTGAAGGTTGTGATAACTGGTTGCTTATTCCGACGCCAACACCTTTTTATCTGGATACTGATCGCGGTTTGGTCGGTGAGATTGAAAGCAGTTTTGATAGTGTTTGGATTTTATCTCTTCTAAAAACGCCTCCCTTGGCTGAGCTGCAATGTGCTCATTTCACCGAGCAAGTCGCATTGCGTTTTCCCGAGGCTGTTTTACCCAACCCGACGGTTTATCCAACGCGTGAAATTGTTGATAAGTTACAAGTTGTATTTAGCCTTAATGAAAAAAATATCAAAGGACAGAGCTTATTTGTTGCACGTTTGTATTTCCGTTATGGGGAATTTGAATTAAATCCCAGTACGGTTGATGAGGCGGAGCGTTCACAATTTATGTGGAATAATGAGGTTGTCACCGTCCACCGGGATTATGATCAGGAGCGTTTGGCGCTAAAACATTTCGAACAATTGTGTTTATTGGATCTCCAGATGTACGATCCTAAACAGCCGAAAACAGAGCATCTTCTGGGCATTTTACCGCCGGAATTAGGGGGCTCTCAGGAGTTTCAATGGTTATCATTTTTAACGGCTCATAAAGCCCGTCTGGAAGTAATGGGGTGGCTCTTTGAAATTGCTTCTCACCTTACATTGCACAGTGAGCAGGTAAATAGCATTGATATTGAGGTGGAAGAGCAAGGGCATTGGTTTGACCTTGGCGTTTCCATTGAGATAGAAGGGCGGCGAATTGAGCTACTGCCACTATTATTAGAGTGGTTGCGCAGTAATGAAGATTGGCAAGAAAATCAGTTTGACATCTTATTAGCGCAACCCAACGGTCGTCCCTTACGTATTAAACGAGAATCAATACAACCGATTTTGTCTATCTTACAAGAGTTGGGTGAAGTCAACAATGATACCATCCACCTGCCACAGAGCCAGGCGGCATTATTGGCTCAGTTGCCAGAGATAAATCGTTGGGTTGGCGGAACACATGTTAAGGCATTAGCTGAAAAACTAACTAATTTTACCGGGATTCAAAAAATACAACTGCCTCAAGGTCTGGATGCAACGCTGAGAGACTATCAGCATGCCGGTTTAAATTGGCTGGTTTTTTTAAATGAATATGGTTTTTCCGGGGTACTCGCCGATGATATGGGTCTGGGTAAAACGATTCAGACACTGGTGTATTTATTGTATAAAAAACAGCATCAGCAATTAAATAACCCCGCGTTGGTGATCTGTCCGACATCCCTGGTGGGTAACTGGTTAAATGAAACTCAGAAATTTACACCGGACTTAAAAGTGCTGGTATTGCACGGTACCGATCGTCATCAGCATTTTGACAATCTCCCTGATTATGATTTAGTGATCACAACCTACCCATTAGTCGGACGAGATTTTGAACTGCTTGAAGGTCAGCCATTTTCTGATTTAATCCTAGATGAAGCGCAAACGATTAAGAATCCTTTGGCTAAAATGACTAAAAGTATCAAGCGGTTAAATGCAAAACAACGGTTGTGCTTAACCGGGACACCAATGGAAAATCATTTAGGTGAGTTATGGTCGTTATTTGATTTTTTAATGCCGGGCTTTTTAGGCAGTTACACGACATTTAATCGCTTTTATCGCAAGGGCATTGAAAGCGAGGGCAATGAACAGGTGCAAGCCTGGTTGCTGCAAAAAATCCAGCCTTTTTTATTGCGCCGCACTAAAGATGATGTAGCAAAAGAGCTGCCGGCTAAAACTGAAATTATACAAAATGTTATTTTAGCCAATGACCAACGTACGTTATATGAAAGTATCCGTGTCACGATGGAAGCTAAGGTACGTGATTTACTCAAGGAAAAGGGGTTGGCAAGAAGCCGTATCGAGTTTTTAGATGCACTTCTCAAACTGCGTCAGGCTTGTTGTGACCCGCGTTTAGTGAAACTTGAGCATGCACAAAATATCAAAAGCTCAGCAAAATTAGACTTTTTAATGGAGGTCTTGCCGGAAATGATCGAGGAGGGAAGACGTATTCTGATCTTCTCTCAGTTCGCACAAATGCTCGCTTTGATCGGAGAGTCACTGCAGGCGAAAGGCATTAATTTTGTTAAGTTAACCGGGCAGACGCGTAATCGCGGCGAAGTGATTGATCAGTTCCAAAATGGTGAAGTACCGGTTTTTCTTATCTCTTTAAAAGCCGGCGGCGTCGGGCTTAACCTGACGGCAGCAGATACGGTGATCCATTATGACCCCTGGTGGAACCCTGCCGTGGAAAATCAGGCCACAGACCGGGCATATCGTATTGGTCAGGATAAGCCGGTATTTGTTTATAAGTTGATTTGTGAGCATACCGTCGAAGAGCGGGTGCTTGCTTTGCAAACCCACAAACAAAAGTTAGCCGATAGCGTTTATGGTAAAGAGCAGGAGGAAAAATTTGCCCCTGATAGCAGCGATGCATTATTGAAGTTGTTTGAGCGTTATTGATTGAT
>JBATHQ010000238.1:0-7773 GCA_049667005.1 Psychromonas sp. | reverse complement strand
AAGTGTGATGTTGATAAATTAGCGCCCATAAAAATCATTCATCCGGCAGTTGAGCTTGAGTCCCTGGTCACGCAGCTTAACTATCTTTTAACTGAATTAGATAATGCCTGGGAGAGAGAGCGCCGCTTTACCCGCACCGCTGCCCATGAACTGAAAACACCGCTGGCCGTATTAAGATTAAATATTGAAAATGCCCTGGCTAATCAGGATAGGGGATCACAACTGCATGATCTGAATAATATTGTTAAAGGGATCGACAGAACCGATAGATTAATCCAGCAGTTATTAATGCATTCGCGTATCGAGGCGAAACAGAGAGCCGATTTTAAAAACATCAATATCGCGGCATCCCTGCGCGAGGTGATTGCATCATTGGCCCCCCTGGCATTAAAGAATCAGCAGGATATCTCATTTGTCGGCCCGGATGAATGTGTTGTTAAAGGAGATACTGTTTTAATTTCTATTTTATTCAGTAACTTAATTGATAATGCGATTCGTTATTCGGGTGAGGGGAGTGAGATATGCATTATTCTGAACACCTATCTGTCAGAAGCTAATGAACAAAGGGTCGATGTACTGGTGCAGGATAACGGCCCGCAAATTCCTGTGCAGATAAGCGGAAAAATATTTGAAAAGTTCTTCCGGGGGCACAGTGAAAAAGGCGATGGTGCGGGACTGGGAATGGCAATTAGCAGTGAAATAGCTAAGCTCCACGGGGCAACAATTCGTTTGTTACCCTATGAAAAAACCCTGCATAATAGTTTTTGTTTCAGTATAAAAGTGGCTGAAGTAAGTTAAGCTAAGCAGGGCCCTTGATTAAAAAAGGAGAGATACCCCCGATAAGGGTTCGGGGTTATACTGGTCTAATCCCACAAAAATTCCCGGAAATGTTTTCTGCACACGGATTCATAGGTTTCGTTGCCGCCAATCTCAACCTGCTCACCTTCTTTAATCGGATTGCCGTTAGCGTCCAGTCGCAGCACCATATTCGCTTTGCGGCCGCAATGGCAGATAGTTTTCAACTCGACTAATTTATCTGCCCATGCGAGCAGATACTGACTGCCGGGAAACAGTTCACCCTGAAAGTCGGTTTTAATACCATAACAAAGTACTGGAATATGCAAATTATCTACTACGTGAGTTAATTGCTTAACCTGTTCTTTGCTTAGAAATTGTGATTCATCAATTAAAATACAATGTTGCTGTTGTTTTTGATGTATCTCTGTAATGATTAACGCTAAATTATCATCTGATTTAAAACTCAGTGCGTCTGTTTCAATACCTATTCTAGAAGCGACTTTACCAACGCCAGCCCGGTCATCTATGGCCGCCGTCATCACCAGAGTGTTCATGCCACGCTCGCGGTAGTTATAAGATGATTGTAAAAGAGAAGTTGATTTACCTGCATTCATCGCAGAATAGTAAAAATAGAGTTGCGCCAAAACACGGTTCCTTATCGGCTAAATTTATCAACGTAGTTTATCATTTAATTTACCCTCAGCGCATTCTTTACTACCCTATGCCTGGTCATCATAATAATTTGAATCCTCTTTTTTGATAAGCAATTGACAGAACGTATTGAAATGTCAATTTTGTTAAAATTTAGCCAGACGAATTATGTACCATGAGCTTCGGATCGAGAGCGACGAAGTACACATGCAGAAGTTTTCCGGCATTTCCGCGACGAGTTGCAAACATCAGATGGTTTTTCATCGAGTATTTAGCAAAACAATGTGGCTACGATATACCCCTTCGTTTCTCTTGCCGGTGCACAAACACTTACAGACAGCTTTTAGGCCGGGGAGGATGGCAACGCCAAGATTGATTAGATATTTCTCCAGATTGGTATTAAAATGACACTTCCAAATTCAATCGGTTGATTTTGTGTTGTTATTTTCTCCGTTATCCGCATAATCAACTCGTATAAGAACAAACATAAAGTGTCATAACTAGATGACCATGGACTTTATACAATCTGAGCATACGCTCTTTTTGTTACAATAAGGAAAGTACAAATGAATATTGATCTATCTGCATTCCCCACGACTCTCGATACACTTCACTTGGGACTGGGTATTTCTGCCGCATTATTTTTAGTTTTATTTCTCACTAAAAAAACAGCACCTGATCGCCACACTCCTGCTGAAAATAATAGCCCTGCAAGTGAAGAAAAAGTTGAGCAGGTTGCTGAACAACCTGCTCAGGAAGTTATTCAAGAAGCCCCTAAAACCGTTGTATTAAAAGAAGCAACACCGGAAGCGGCGCTGCAGTTATTGACATTATTGCAGCAGGATGCGCGTTTTATTGATTTTATCCAGGAGGATTTAAGCGGCTATTCCGATGCCGATATCGGTGCAGCGGCGCGTGTCGTTCATGAAGGCAGCAAAAAAACGCTGGATACTTATTTTACCCTTGAAGCGATCCGCAGCGAGCAGGAGGAATCGGCTATTAGTTTGCCCGAAGGTTTTAACGCCTCAGAAATTCGTCTGACCGGCAATGTTGTAGGCCAAGCGCCATTTAAAGGTATTTTGATCCACAAAGGCTGGAAAGTGAGTGAAGTTAAATTACCTAAATTAGCGGCCGGGCACGATGCATCAATTGTTGCCCCAGCGGAGGTGGAGCTATGAATGATACTACGGTTACTAGCAGTCAAGCCCGCTACTCTGTCGGCATTGACCTAGGTACAACACACTGTGTTTTATCCTATTTAGATCTTAGTAAAGCGCTAGAAGATCCAACCATAGAGCCGGAATTGACCATTATGTCGATTCCGCAGTTAACCCATGCCGGGGTGATTGAGGAGAAAAAACAGTTACCCTCTTTTATCTATATGGCGCATGAATCCGAGCTCAATGAAGCTGATATTGCGCTGCCCTGGAATGCCCAACCCAACGCTATTGTCGGCACTATTGCCCGTGAATTGGGCAGTAAAACAGCCATTCGCTTAGTGTCCAGTGCGAAAAGCTGGTTATGTCATAGCGGAGTGGATCGCCATTCCGCATTCCTGCCTGTCGCGAGTCCTGAAGAGGTGACTAAAATATCCCCTTTGACGGCGACCTATGAATATCTAGATCACCTGCGCGCCGCATGGGAACATCAGTTTCCCGAGTGCCCATTAGCCGAGCAGGACGTGACTATTACTATTCCCGCGTCATTCGACCCCGCGGCAAGAGAACTCACCGCAGAAGCGGCCAAGCGCGTCGGTTTTGTCAACCTGACCTTGCTCGAAGAGCCTCAGGCTGCCGTTTATAACTGGATCCATGCCAGCGGAGAAGCATGGCGTGAACAGGTACAGGTGGGGGATATCATTTTAGTGGTGGATGTCGGTGGTGGTACCACGGATTTATCATTAATCGCGGTTATCGAAGAGGAAGGCAACCTGACGTTGAACCGTATCGCCGTGGGTGAACATATCCTACTCGGTGGCGATAATATGGATTTAGCCCTGGCTTATCGTGTTAAAGCTAAACTCAGTGAAGAGGGCAAAGATCTGCAGGCGTGGCAGATCCAGGCTATCACTCAGGCCTGTCGCGATGCCAAAGAGCAATTGTTACTGGACAATGATATTGATAGTGTGCCGATTACTGTCCCCAGTCGCGGCTCAAAATTATTAGGTAATACTCTGCGCACGGAATTAACCCGCAACGAAGTGCGTGAGGCATTGCTTGAAGGTTTCTTTCCGGTGGTTAAAATCGGTGACCATCCAAGGGCGGTACGTCGAGGTGCATTAACGCAAAAGGGCCTTCCTTATGCGCAGGATCCTGCTGTATCGCGTCATCTGGCTGCTTTTTTAAGCAGGCAGGTGACTGCTGCAGACGACGTGTTAGGCAGTGCATCCGCAGATGATAACGAGCAACATTTTGCGGATCCGCTGGCGGCTAATCTCGATCAAGCTGGCGTCGCTGATTTCATTAAACCCTCGGCTATTTTATTTAACGGCGGGGTACTTAAAGCCCCGGTTGTATCGCAACGGATCTTAGCCACAATCAATCAGTGGCTTGAAGATGCCGGCGCTGAAAAAGCACGCCTGCTGGCAGATTCAGATCTGGATTTGGCGGTTGCCAGTGGCGCCAGTTATTACGGTTATGTTAAACAGGGGCAGGGCGTTCGTATTCGCGGCGGTCTGGCAAGTACTTACTATGTCGGCATCGAAAGCTCAATGCCCGCTATTCCGGGGATGGAACCACCATTAGAAGCTCTGTGCATCGCACCTTTTGGTATGGAAGAGGGCAGTGAAACAGTGCCTAGCCAAGCCGAGTTTGGTTTAGTGGTCGGTGAACCGGTTAGATTCCGCTTTTTTGGTTCGAATACCCGCCGTCACGATGAGGCCGGCCTGCAGTTAGAGCACTGGCAGGATGGTGAGTTGGAAGAGTTACCTGAATTACAAGCAACGTTAAGTGTGGAAGGGCGCCGTGCCGGTGATGTGGTGCCGGTCAGATTAATGGCTAAAGTCACTGAAGTAGGCACCCTGAAGCTTGAAGCTATTGCGGTGAACAGTGTTGATGAAAACGGTGCGCCTGAGCGCTGGCAGATAGAGCTGGATGTACGAGACTAATGACCCGAAAACCCGTTAACTATCTTATCGGTATCGATTTAGGCACCACCAATACCGTGGTTGCCTATGCCGATCTGCTTAAACCCTTAACATCCGAAAACTGCTTTATTTTTGAAATAGATCAGTTAGTCGCGCCAGGCGAAATCGCTAAACGGTCGTTATTACCTTCATTCCGTTATCATCCTACCGAAGGGGAAATTAACCCTTCGGATATGCAGTTACCCTGGTCTAATGGGGATTCTGCGACGTTAGCGGGCGAACTTCCCTTAGTGGTTATCGGTGAATGGGCAAGAGAGCTGGGATCTAAGGTTGACGGGCGGCAGGTGGTCAGTGCGAAAAGTTGGCTTTCTCATCCGAACGTTGATCGCAGTGCTGATATTTTGCCCTGGGCAGGCGCTGAAGGGGTCAGAAAAGTCTCCCCTGTACTGGCCTCAGCGAGTTATTTACTGCATCTGCGCAATGCCTGGAATTATGCGCACCCCGATGCGTTGATGGAAGAGCAGGAAGTTGTTATTACTATCCCTGCATCTTTTGATGAAGGTGCAAGGGCGTTAACCGTGGAGGCTGCTGAGCGTGCCGGTTTAGATAATATTTTACTGCTGGAAGAGCCGCAGGCGGTTTGTTATGACTGGTATGCCCGACAGGGAGAAGATGTACAAAACCAGTTGGCGAATATAAAACTGTTAATGGTTTGTGATGTTGGTGGCGGTACCACGGATCTGAGTTTGATTAAAGTTGCACAGGGCAAGGATGATAAACTGGCATTAACCCGTGTTGGCGTCGGCAACCATCTTATGCTCGGCGGAGACAATGTTGATTTAGCATTGGCCCATATTGCAGAAGGCTATATTAGCGGCGGCAAGTCGGCAAATAAAAAGCTCAGTGCAGCCAGTCTGTCACAATTAATTCAGCAAACACGGAAAGCGAAAGAGTTGCTGCTGGCTAAAGATGCGCCTGATAGTGCTAAGGTAACGGTACTCGGTAGCGGCGCAAAACTTATCGGCGGCGCTAAAAGCTGTGAGCTTTCCAGGCAGGAAGTGCGCAACATTGCGCTGGATGGTTTTTTTCCGAAAATCAGCTTTGAGCAGCGCCCGCTTAAACGTACCAGTGGTGTTGTCGAGTTTGGTCTTCCTTATGCCGCGGATCCCGCGGTCAGCAAACATTTGGCTGAGTTTATCGCTAATCATCAGGCCGCCTGTTTTGATGCCTTGGGTTTTGCAACTGATGGGGCAGAAAATAGAGGCTTAATTAATGCGGTACCCGATGCCGTTTTGTTTAATGGCGGTGTTTTTAACAGCCCGGTATTGAATGAACGCTGTATTGAACTGTTAAGTTCGTGGCGCGGTTGTCCGGTCACAAAACTGCAAAACAGTAACCCTAATCTTGCCGTGGCACAGGGGGCTGTTGCTTACGCTAAAGCGCGACGTGGCGCACAACTTAAAATTGGTGGTGGCTCTGCGCGGACCTTCTTTCTGGTGCTTGAGCAGCAGGATGCGGGTAAACAGGCAATCTGTTTAATGCCTAAAGGCACTGAAGAGGAGCAGGAGTTGAGCCTGCCGGAAAGAAAATTTTCCTTACGCTTAGGCGCTCCTGTGCAGTTTCACCTTTTCTCAACTACCGCCGATCAGGCCTATAAAGCGGGTGATATTATCACCATTGATCAACAGCAGATGGCCAGTGAGCATTTTATTTCACTGCCGCCTCTGGTGGTGGTATTGGAAAAAACCAGCTTAGACTCCGTTGTCGTTTCGCTAGCCACCCGTTTCACTGAAGTGGGCACCCTGAAAATTGATTGTGTGGCAGAAAATAAGCAGCGCTGGCATCTCGAATTTCAAATCCGTAAGCAGTTGTCTCAACAGAACGACAATGATCCAACATTTACACTGCCGGAAGGCTTTGAACCGGTCCGGCAGAAAATCGATCTGGTCTTTGGCGAAAGTAAAAAACAAGCCAATCCCAAAGCGGTTAAAAGTTTACGCGCCGATATAGAAAAACAACTTGGTAAACGCGATAGTTGGGAGATCCCGGTATTACGTGCCTTGTTTGATCTGTTACTGGAAGGTAAAAATCGTCGCCGTCGTTCGCCGGCCCATGAACGGGTTTGGTTTAATCTCGCAGGTTACTGTTTACGACCCGGTTTCGGTTACCCTATTGATGACTGGCGGATCGAGCAAATTTGGCCTTTATATGAGCAAGGTCTGCAACACACTCAGGAAACACAGGTATGGATTGATTGGTGGACATTCTGGCGACGTGCTTCAGGCGGATTAAATGCGCAGCAGCAGGCGCGGATCTTTACAGATATTGCCCAATTTATTGATCCTTCAGCATTAACCAGTCGAAAACTACAAGCGCAAGCGAAACAGAAATCTTATGAGGATATGGTTAAACTGGTTGCCGCCCTGGAGTTGCTGCCCGTTGAAAATAAAAGTGAAATCAGTCAATGGTTATTAAAGCGGCTGGAGAAGCCGTCGGAAACCAATACCAGCTGGTGGGCGCTTGGCAGGCTTGCCTCCCGAATCCCGTTTCACGGCAGCGCGCATAATGTGATTGATAAAAATGATCTGCAAAGCTGGTTACCGCAGATACTTAAAGTGGACTGGAAAAACAATCAGCAGGCCGCTTTTGCGACGGTATTAATGTCACGTATGAGTGGTGATCGCAGTCGTGATCTGGATGAAAATTGGCGCCATAAAATCATCGATCAGTTAACGGATAGCAAAGCCCCGGCAAGCTGGATAGAGATGGTCGCTACCGTTAAAGAGTTAGATGAAGCTGAAACCAAACGTGTGTTTGGAGAAGGTTTACCCGTTGGTTTAAAACTGATCCAGTAAAAAGATTAACTTTGGTCTTGTTTTTTGTATGTAATGACAGAACTCAAGGCCAATTTTTTTTATCGCAGTATCCTTGAAGGAGTTAGGCGTTCATCTGGTGTTATGGTTGGCTGAACTCTGCAAATCCTGTTTTCAGACCTGACGCCTATTCAAAAGTATTAACGCGTTGCAATTAGCGATATACGTAAGGGTGCGCGCAGCCCCCTTACGTATTCAAATTTATTGGTATCAATAAAGGCTGGTGGGGTGTGCTATGCGCACCAAAACTAAACGCTCTAACTTTTTATCTGCAAATCTTTTTAAATTAGCCACTTCTTCTCTTTCCCTCCTTTTTTAACCTTGACTAAAATGTGGACTTTTATTTAACTGCTATACTTTTAGGAA
>JBATHQ010000237.1:0-3119 GCA_049667005.1 Psychromonas sp. | reverse complement strand
TAAGCATTGCATAATAATTTTTAAATAACGATAATGAACGTTCATTCATTTATGGTGTGAATTATGAGCGATAAACGAACAAAAATATTAGCCGCTGCTGAAGTTTTGCTGGCAGAACGTGGTTTTTACGGGCTGTCTATGAAAGCATTGGCAAATTCTGCAGGCGTTGCGGCGGGCACTATCTATCGTTATTTTGAAAATAAAGAAGATATGATTAACCAGCTGCATCTACATGTTAAAGGAGAGATTGCCTCTGTCACCTTTAAAGGGTTACATGAAGGGCTAAGTGAAAAAGAAAAATATGCCCTGTGCTGGCGTAATACCTACCAGTCGGTATTAAGCAACCCGAATCGTATCATTGCAGTATCGATGCTATTCCTTAGACCCTGTGTACAAGGGCAAGAGATGCTCTCCTGTAACGATCAACTCTTTGCACCTCTGTTTAATATCTATGAGCAAGGTATCCGTGAGCAAATATTCCATAACTTTCCGGTACCGACTTTATTGGCATTAAGTTTTGAATCGTCCATTAATCTGGCAAAAAAAGTGATCAATCACAGTATTGAACAACCTGACGAAGAACTTATTACTCAAATAATAGACGCCTCCTGGCAAGCAATTTTAAAACCCACCCATTAATTATTTTTAAGGTATTGATATGAAAAAATGGATCGCATCGGCAATCATTTTAGCTCTGCTTGTGTTCGGCTCTGTGATTGGCTTTAATATGTTTAAGGCCTCGAAAATTAAAGAATTTCTTGCCAACCGTCCTATTCCTGAATTCCCGGTAACCGCTCAGACGGTTAAATTGGAAGACTGGACGCCACACCTGCGCGCAATCGGTTTTATCGAACCTATTCAAGGGGTCAATATTTCCAATGAAGTAACCGGTAAAATTGTTAAAATTAACTTTGAATCTGGTCAGAAACTACGCGCAAAGGATCCCATCGTTTACCTTGATGCAGAAGTTGAAACAGCCAATTTAAAAGCCGCTCAGGGGCGTTTATCTGCCGTGCAGAGCAATTATAAACGGATGAATTCATTATTTACCAAAGGCTCTGTTTCACAGGGGCAAGTTGATGACGCGGAGGCGGAATTATTAGCGCTGCAGGGGCAAATTGAAAGTTATCAGGCAACTATCAGTCGCCGTATTATTCGCGCCCCCTTTGATGGTATTGCCGGCTTAAGAAATGTGTTTATCGGTGATTATTTAAGTGCCGGTACGGATATTGTACGTTTAGAAGATGTCAGTAAAATGCGCCTGCGTTTTATCGTACCGCAAAATGACCTGAATAAAATTCATATCGGTCAGGCGATGAATATTTTTGTGGATGCAGAGCCTGACACCGCTTTTACCGGCTCAATTTCAGCAATTGAACCGGCCGTAAACTACCAAAGTGGCGTAATTCAAGTACAAGCAGATATCCCTAACAATGATCAAAAACTACGTTCAGGTATGTTTGCCAAAGCGAATATTATTTTACCGACCATAACTGCGCAAATCATCGTCCCAGAAACGGCGGTCAACTATACCCTTTACGGCGAAACCGTTTATCTGCTTACAGAGCATCAAGATAAATCAGGTAAAAGCTTTCTGCAGGCCGATCAACGTATCGTGCAACTGGGTAAAAGCAAAGATGGTTCAATCCGTATACTTGACGGGTTATCTGAAGGTGATCGGATAGTGACAAGTGGTCAGGTACGCTTAAGTAATGGTGCGCATGTGACGGTTGTCGAATCAGATATTTTAAATATACCTGCTGAAATACCAGCGCTATAGGGGCTATGATGAAATTTACTGATATTTTTATACGCCGTCCAGTACTGGCCATTTCGATCAGCCTGTTGCTCGTTTTACTGGGTCTGCAGGGGTTAAATAAAATGCAGGTGCGCGAGTACCCGAGCATGACCAATACCGTGGTCACGGTTTCAACCAGTTATTATGGTGCGAATACTGATCTTATTCAGGGATTTATTACCCAGCCTATTGAGCAGGCGATCGCACAAGCCGATAATATTGATTTTATCAGCTCGCAAAGTTTTATGGGCACTTCAAAAATTTCGGTATATATGAAATTAAATACCGATCCCAATGGCGCGGTTGCGGATATTCTTGCCAAGGTAAATAGTGTTCGCTCACAACTGCCCAGTGAAGCAGAAGATCCAACCATAGATATGAGTACCGGTTCAACCACTTCGGTAATTTATATCGCTTTTTCCAGTGATCAGCTCAATGCCAGCCAAATTACCGATTACCTTGAACGTGTTATCAAACCGCAGCTATTTAGTATTAATGGTGTAGCCAAAGTTAACCTTTACGGCGGAACAAAATTTGCCCTGCGCATCTGGTTAGATCCGGATCGCATGGCAGGTTTTAGCTTAACAACCGCTGATGTAGTACAGATACTCCAGGCGAATAATATTCAATCGGCTGCTGGACAGGTTAACAGTTATTACACCTTGTTTAACAGTAATGCCGAAACCCAGGTGAAAACCACAGCTGAGCTGGAAAATCTGATTATTGCCACGCGTGAAAATGGCAAAGTGATCCGCCTGCAGGATATTGCCCGGGTTTCTTTAGAAAAAAGTCACGATATTTATCGTTCCATGGCCAATGGTAATAATGCCGTAGTCGTCGCAATTGATGCAGCGCCCACCGCTAATCCGCTAAGCATCACAGCAGGTGTGCGCAAGATGTTGCCGGAGCTTGAAAAGAACAACCCCAGCTCTATTAATATGGAGGTGTTATACGATTCAACCATTGCCATCGAAGAGTCTATCTCTGAAGTGGTTAAAACCATTGCTGAAGCGGGTTTCATCGTATTAATCGTGATGATCCTGTTTTTAGGTTCATGGCGTGCGGTAATTATTCCTATTATTACCATTCCACTGTCATTAATCGGTGTGGTTGTAGTAATGCAGCTGTTTGGTTTTACCCTCAATTTAATGACCTTGCTGGCAATGGTATTAGCCATCGGGTTGGTTGTTGATGATGCGATTGTGGTAGTGGAAAATATTGACCGTCATATCAAAGCCGGAGAAGACCCTTTCCGCGCTGCGATTCTCGGTACCCGGGAGATAGCACTACCGGTTATTTCTATGACCATCACCTTAGCAGC
>JBATHQ010000236.1:0-2096 GCA_049667005.1 Psychromonas sp. | reverse complement strand
CGAGAATAAATTTATATTTTTAAATCAGCTTGTTACACAAACAAGATGTGGAATATGTATTTCTCTATTATTCAAATATGTTTCCATTTCATTAAAGGGAATTGGCTTGCTGAAATAATAACCCTGGCCATAATTACAACCAATACCTTTTAAATAAGCGAGTTGCTCTTTTGTTTCGACACCTTCTGCGACCACCTCTAAATTAAGTCCATGAGCCATAGCAACTGTCGCTTGTATCAATGTTCGAACAGATGGATCACTGGTTATATCTTCAACAAAGCTTTTATCAATTTTCAGGACATTAAATGGAAATTTTCGTAAGTAGCTAAGCGATGAATAGCCCGTACCAAAATCATCCATCGCAAGGTTCACGCCCAATTCGTTTAGTCTTTTAAGGATATCATTAATATAACCATCCCCACTCATCAACACACCTTCAGTGATCTCTAGTTCCAAGTCACTCCCTGAAGAAAAATATTCTTTGATCTTATTTTCAATATAAGTTGTTAGATTTGGGTCTCTAAACTGCCGTGGTGATAAGTTGACCGATACAGTTAAATCTGGATCATATCTTTGTTTCCAATCGGCTGTATCGCGCATCGCTTCATCTAACACAAATTCGCCCAATTGCACAATTAAGCCAGTTTGTTCGGCAATGGGTATAAATTCAACGGGAGATATATCTCCTAATAGTGGATTACACCAACGCAGAAGAGCTTCTGTTCCGATAATTTTATTATTACTAATATTAATTTTTGGTTGGTAGTAGACGGTAAACTCATCTCGCACAAGTGCGGAACGCATCTGCTTTTCCAAAATCAGTTTGCGTGAGACTTGTGTATTCATTTTATCTGTAAAATAAGAGTAGGTATTACGCCCAAGTTTTTTAGAGTGATACAGAGCAGCATCAGCCTTGCGAAGCAGAGTTCCCCCTAATTCACCATCGTCAGGAAACACTGACACACCTATACTGACCGTCAAGCTTAATTCATGACGTTCAATAAAAAATGGGACTTTAAATTTGCTGAGTAAATTTTCAGCGATTGGACTCACTTCAGAAGCATCGGACAGACCGTCTAAAATAACAATAAACTCATCCCCGCCAAATCTAGCTACCGTATCACAACTGCGAACTTCGTTAGTTAAACGCTTTGCTGCCTGACATAATAGCTTGTCGCCGGTTTCATGACCCAAGGTATCATTCACTTTTTTAAAGTCGTCAAGATCAAGAAATAAAATAGCGACTTTTTCATTCCCACGTTCAGCTTTGCCAGTGAGTTGCGCCAGGCGATCCAAAGCTAACATGCGATTAGGCAGTTCGGTTAATCCATCAAACAGGGCCTGTTTTTTAAGTTTATCTTCTGAAATCTCACGTCTGTTAACTTCATCCTGTAAACGTTCGTTAATATTTTCTAATGCTTTGGTGCGTCGTTGCACGCGCTCATCAAGTTGACTATTTAAGGATTCGAGTTCTTTTTGTGTTTGTTGAAGTTTTATGAGACACGGCAGCCATCGGGAAAAGCCAATTAATAACAATAATAAGCCAAATAACGTACCAACTACCTTCTCTAAAAATGCCTGAGTTTCAGTATCACCAATGACCACAAGATAATTCAACTGTGCAAAATTATCCGTTATATCGATCAGCATGCCAAAAAACAACAGCGCAAAACCAATTAGAATGAATTTAGAACCAGGTAGATCATGAACACGTCTGACTCCCATATTGTAAGACAATACTAAAAAAATAATGCCCGCAAACAAGGCTCCAATAGATTCGATCAAAATATCAGCCATAACTCATCTCCTGCAATAAAACTTGCGAGTGTCCACTTAATGACCGAAAATAGGAAAATTACATTACCTAATTGCATATTGCCAGTCTGTTAATTTTATAATACAAACAAGATAATGAATCTGTTATTTATATTCAATATATTACTGAATTTTATAGGAACAACTTCTCAAATTTAGATATCGAAATGACGACGAAGCTTAAACGCGATAATAGTGACTTGCTTGAACTGCAGTTAGTGTGCCCATCTTAAATACTGAATAATCAGGCCGTCAACAATATCAATAGATCGCAGCTTACT
>JBATHQ010000235.1:0-1699 GCA_049667005.1 Psychromonas sp. | reverse complement strand
AATATGCCAGAAGTTAAATGCTCCTTATTTCATAGGCTAAGCGAGCAAAAGCAGATGTTAGCCAGCGTTTTTTGCACCAAAATGGCACTAAAAATTAAAAAACGCACCAAAAGCAAGCGCTGCGGATGCGTTCAAAGATATACAGTGGATTTTCAATAATTTGCATGCCCGGCTGTTCATTGAATTATTTTTTCTTTGCATGAACATGTTCGTCCTTACGCTTAGGAGGGCTTGTTCCGGTCACTCCGGCGCTCAGGGTAAAGCGCATCGCTTCTTCTATTTTCATGTCCAGCTTACGAACCATATTGCGGGGAACCAGAACCGTATAACCGCCTATCATATAGCTAAGGGGAAAGTAGACTAAGATGCAGTCATCTTCGCGAAAAGACTCCGGCATCTTCTCCGGTATCGCCTGAGTGACAAAACCGACCACCTGCATATTGCTATCACCGATGGTCACAGCCACCACCTGATCGAACTCCTTTTTACTGGCCGGCGAAAAATAGTCAAAAAAGTCACGCATAGCCCGATACACCGATTTAATAAAAGGCAGATGGTAAAAGACCTGTTCACCCGTGGCAAAAAGACGCTGCACCAGATAGGCATTCATCAACAGTCCGGCGAAAAAGACAACCACCAGGCCGGCTGCCAACCCCATCCCCGGCCAATACCAGTCCTGAGGAAGCACAATCTGCATCAGGCTGCCGAGCATCGATTCTGCCGTTACAGCAAACCAGTAAAGCAGATAAAGCGTTAGCACCACTGGCAGCATTGTCACCAGACCGGCAATGATATTTCTGCTGATAAAACCAAACATAATGACGTTCTCCATATCAGGAGGGGAAAAACAGGTTATTGCGCAGAGCAGGTCACAAACTTTAACCGCTTGCTATATATGATAGTCCCGCTTTGCCCGCCATGCACAGAGATCACTTGTATAACAAAGAGATCAGTTAGTTCTGCTGATGCCGTATCATTGTGGTTAAGGTTATCGCGATATAAAACCGTTAGCAGAAAGGAATTGCTAAACAACAAGGATGAAAAAATAGTGACTCGGCAAACCATCAACAGTTTGTCGATTTAACTTATAGCCTGACAGAGCTTCACAATATTTTCTGGAGAGTTTGATGCCAAACTACCACCCTATTAATCACGCACTTCGTGCTCTTCACATGAATATCCGCAGCAATATGCACGCGGAAGTTAAACGCCATCAGATCGACTTTTCACCTCTGAAACATCTCGCTATGAAGCATATCTTGAAATCTGGCAGTGCTTCTCAGCAAATGCTGATGGGATCTATGGATAAGGATAAGGATAAAGGGCAAATTACCGGAATTGTTGCGCGTCTTTTACAGCAAGAATTACAAGATACAACATTTGAAAACTGCCAATTTAATTATGCGGATTTGCGTGATACCAGTTTCAAACTGTGCAAACTGGGCATGGCTAACTTTCAAGGTGCAAATGATTTTGCTGCAGAATTTAGAGAATATGACTTACAGGGAGAAGTTGCTTAAAAGCCAGTTTTGTAGACCAAATCTCACATTAAAGTTATTTTTTTGGTGTGTTTCACAGGCTGCAATTTGCCCTATACAAACTTTGAAAGGCAGTGCGTTGAAAAATGTGATGTATCCGAAAACCGTTGGACTGGCGCCAATTAACAACAGGCATCTTTTATGGGCTCAGATTTAAGCCG
>JBATHQ010000234.1:0-2096 GCA_049667005.1 Psychromonas sp. | reverse complement strand
CACCTACTCTTGCAAGTGCCTTTCCCTCAGCACCTATGTTTTCAATTTTCACTCCTTCGTAAAAAGGTTTATTCTTTTTCCTTGCCACGTATTTTTTTCGCAAATATAGTTTATTCTCGAGAAGTTGTACTGTGAAATTATGGCCAAACGTTCCCATAAAAAAAATGATTTTCCCATTCAGGGAAAACCAACACACTATTTGACATAAACTTCATTTTTGACATGAAATCACTTTCCCGGCTGGATCATTTTTGCTTATATTTGTCTCGATTTAATGGTTGGTTTTATTTCTATAATAAAACTTATAAGGGGAAAGCAACTTCTGTATTTATGATTGGTTTTGTGTTTAGGGGTTTGTAAATCATCAATCATCTTCAAAAAGCGTCCATAGTTCTTTCCCCTTCCTTCTTTTTACCCGCAAGGGTAATTTTTTTGCCCAGTTTTAAATCAATTTAACACAAAGCATATCAAATAAAAAAAGGCTCACATTGAAAACCCGGTGGAGCAGAAAAATAATTGAATCTTTGTTGTTTTAATTTAAAAATGACAATGGATTCACAAAACGAACAATATTCACTGCTGTTACAAGCAGTACTCCCGGAAGATTTATTTAATTATTTTGAGATAACCGACTTTAAAGTCAGGGATAAAATAATAGATGTTTATCTTGATGAGTTAAACCAACCACCAGCTTCTTTTCAGAAAGTAAAACTTACCTCAAAAGGCTTTCATGGAGCGGTTACCATTCAAGATTTCCCAATCCGCGAGCGTGCTGTTTTTCTTCATGTCAGGCGACGAAAGTGGAAAGTTGAGCATTCGGGCAAGATTATAAGCAACAGCAGGGATACCATAGCAGCAGGCACGCGTTACACAAAAAGTTTCGCGTCTTTTTTAAAAGAGTTATTTGGACAACTACCCAATCAGCAGTAATAGCCTGGAGAAGTTTTATTACGTTGATGGCGATCAGCTAGGGCAGCAATACAAGGAACATCTTAGTGATTATAATCGCTGGACACAGAAAGCCCATGCTGATGACTGGATGGTTTTCCCGGATAATATTGGTAGTCATTTAAGCATTGACGAGACATCTTTGTCCAACGGAGAACTATATACCATCCTTACCAACAAAGCAGCGAAAGGAAAAAAAGGGGTACTGGTAGCTATGGTCAAAGGAACCAAAGCCGAGGATGTAATCGAAGTATTAAAGATTATCCCCCTCCGACAACGCAGAAAGGTGAAGGAGATAACCCTTGATATGGCTAATTCGATGGGGCAAATAGTAAGACAATGCTTTCCTAAAGCAATACGCGTAATCGACCGTTTCCATGTTCAGAAACTTGCTTATGATGCATTGCAGGAGATACGCATAAAGCATCGGTGGGATGCCATTGATGAAGAAACCAATGACAGGGATAACTGCAAATGGGACAACCAAATTTACAGCCCCTTACGTTTTGACAATGGGGATACAAAAAAACAATTATTAGCCCGTAGCAGGTATCTGCTGTTCAAGTCTGCTGAAAAGTGGAGCCAGTCACAAAAACAAAGGGCTAAAATTCTTTTTGCTCAGTATCCCGATATTAAAAAAGCGTTTGATTTAACTCATGACCTGAGACTTATTTTCTCTAAAACAAAAGATAAAGCCGTCGCTTACACCAAGTTGGCGCAGTGGTACAACAAAGTCACTGATTCTGGTTTTAAATCATTCAATTCCATATCTGCAACAATCTATACGCATTACAAAGAAATACTAAACTTCTTTGATAGTAGAAGTACAAATGCTTCTGCTGAATCTTTTAATGCAAAACTGAAAGCGTTCAGGGCTGCGTTAAGAGGAGTCAGTGATATAAAGTATTTTCTGTTTAGAGTGGCTAAAATTTATGCCTGAAATTATTTACTCCACCGGGTTTTCAATGTGAGCCATAAAAGTTTGCAGAGTAGCAGTGAAAAATGTGTAGGTAATTTAGAATGAATTATTATATTTGCACTCGCAAAAAAGAAACACGGGTGTAGCTCAGTTGGTAGAGCACTGGTCTCCAAAACCAGGTGTCGGGAGTTCGAGTCTCTCCTCCCGTGCAAAGAAGCTGTAGAAATAC
>JBATHQ010000233.1:0-2947 GCA_049667005.1 Psychromonas sp. | reverse complement strand
TTACCACTTTTGCCGGTCTTGCACCATTGCTCAGTGAAACATCAGTGCAGGCGCAGTTTTTGATTCCTGCTGCGGCATCATTAGCATACGGGATACTCTTTGCCACCTTGATCACGCTGGTGCTGATCCCCTCACTGTTGCTGATCAATCATGAAATAAGCACTATTATTGGGAATCTGCTGCGTAAGATTGGCCTGCACAAGGAGTTGATAAACGAATGTTAAATTTACTGTTGGTTGAGGATGATATCGACCTGGCGACGGCTGTTATTGATTATCTGGAGTTAGAGGAGATCCAGTGCGATCACGCTGGCAATGGTTTGGTCGGGTTAAACTTGATTGAAAAAAACAACTATCATGCCATTATTCTGGATCTGAATCTGCCTAAAATGAGCGGTTTAACGGTCTGTGAAAAGATGCGCAATAAAGGCATCGATACACCGGTATTGATGCTCACAGCAATGGATAGTCTGCAGGATAAGCTAACCGGCTTTGGTAAAGGTGCCGATGATTATTTGATCAAGCCTTTCGCGATGCAGGAGCTGATCGTTCGCGTGCAGGCACTTGCGCGACGACGTAGCGGTCAGGTAAGCCGCCTATCTTTGCTGGATCTGGAGTTAGATCTGCAAAAAAAACAGGCTTATCGCAATCAGCAACCCCTCAAACTATCCCCGATCGCACTGAAAATATTAGAAGTGCTGATGCGTGAAAGCCCGAATCCGGTATCAAGAGAAAAGCTGATTCAAAGTGTTTGGGGAGATGAACAACCCGACAGCAACAGCCTCAAAGTCCATATTTATAACCTGCGTAAACAGGTCGATGGCGGTGATGTCACGACATTACTGCAGACCATTTCCGGTTACGGGTTTGCCCTTAAAGCCGCTGAATGAGATAGCAATGAAGATTAAACCCAGTATTCGATACTATTTTTTAGCTGCAATGCTGTTATTAGGTTCATGCCTGGTGATCGCATTCTCGGCGCTAACCGTGAATTATTTTACTGAAGGGCGGGATTCTGTACTCAGCGGAACCATGGTTCAACTGGCAGAAACGCCAGAGGTAAGCGATGGACACCCCGCAGAGGTGATCGGATATCAAATATCAAGCCGTTGGCAGGATTTATCGCAAAAAATTCAACAGGTATTTGTGACCCCGGCAATGGTGCCTTTTCAGTTGGAGAAGAAGATAGATAACCCCTCTATTTTTGCACCGCCGAAAGCCGGTTACTTTGTGATGTATCTGCTCAATTCAAAGGGGGAGAAGCGTTATATTGCGAGTATTTTTAATCATGAATTTCCACCGCGAGCACCTAAAAAGGGTTTTCCCCATTTTTTCTGGATCGCCATCTTCGGATTGAGTGCTATCGCTATCTTCTCATTACTGTTGTTATTAATCATCCGTACCATTGCGACGCCCGTGGAAGCGTTGGGTAATTGGGCGCGTTTGCTAAATGAGAAAAACCTGCAACAGTCACCGCCGGATTTTGGTTATAAGGAGTTGAATACGCTCGCACAGATTATCCATAACAGTTTACATAGCGTTCAGGAAAGTCTGGCTCGCGAGCATGAATTTTTACGTTATGCCAGTCATGAATTACGCACGCCTATTGCGGTGATCCGCACTAATGTGGAACTGCTACGCAAGATTCAAGAGCGTGAACAGATGAGTGCTAAGCAGAAGGCCGTTGTTGAACGAATTGAGCGGGCAGGTTTCACCATGAGTCACCTGACTGAAACATTATTGTGGCTCAGTCGCGGTAATGAAATTCCCCCCACTTTGAGGAAAATTCAACTCAATGAGTTAGTGCAGCGTTTAACCGAAGAGCTGCATTATTTACTGCAGGGTAAATCGGTACAGGTGCAGGTAAAAACCTCTGACTGCACTGCTGAACTGCCTGAAACGGCCTGCCGTATTGTATTAACCAACCTTATTCGTAATGCTTTTCAGCATACTCAAAGTGGCGTGGTCTCTATTACTCAAACAGCGCGGCGAGTGACCATACAAAACATCAGCAGCGACAGTGGTGAAGATAGTAGCAGCAATGATCAATTGGGTTTTGGTCTGGGATTAAAGCTCACCGATAAGCTGATCCAGCAATTCAACTGGCAATATCACAGTCAAGTACAGGCACAAGGGCATAAGATAGAGGTTACTTTTACCTGAGTATGATTAATATGTTGCGTAGTTTCATAACATGCTGGCAGTGTCATGAGTTTTGAGTCCAGTTTCGTTAACAGGCTGAAGTCTGCTTTATAATCCCCGTCAGCACAAGGATCTAAAGCTTGATATGGAGTGTTAAAAAGTGATTGGCGGTGCAGGTTAAATCTAGTGGCTGTAAGCTTCCGCTTGAAGCGTTTTAATTATCTTTTGTCGTTGGTGGTTTCGCCCTGACGGCGACCAGACGATGAGAAACCGAAACACTGTTTCGCAGTTCAAGGGAGTCATGCTTCTGAATGCCGAAAAATAAAAGGTAAAGGGAGTTTTGTTCGTGACACTATGCTGTCGCATAACTCACAGCGTCACATACAGGGACGGCAGAGCCTATCCCGCTCATAAACCTGAACTGTCGTTCAATTCGCCTAACGTTTTTTATTCTTATCCGCCCAACAACTCCTTAACGCACCAGCTTAGAATGCACATCCCTGTGCATGCCAAGCTTAGTGGAAACGTCGTGTTACCAATTGCTAAAGTGTTCGTGCATCACAAGAAAAATGGGAGGGGAATATTGTAGCCACATTGTTTTGCTAAGCACTCAATGAAAGACTCTCTGATATTATTCCGGGAAACTTATGTGCGATTACTTGAAAATGGAAGGGGATAACCTATGCGCATTATTTCACTATGTAACGGCAGCTATTCAGTGGTGCGTAAAACGCACCCTACTTTTGAAAATTTAAGGATTTGGAATACGGTTAGCTTTCATCATTTTTGTCATAGGGAAATGTCTT
>JBATHQ010000232.1:0-5456 GCA_049667005.1 Psychromonas sp. | reverse complement strand
TGGAGGTCCAGGGATGGGATCTTAATTCTGAACTATCGTTTTGGTTGGCAGTAAAAGCGTCCACTATTGTTACCTTTTATGGGGATGTAGGCCAAACACTAAGATGTCGCTGTGCTTGGTTAGACTTTGATAAACAACTTATGTTATACCAATTCTGTTAATTAAGTGATTTTCCTTTTATCATATGAAAAAACACCTTTTGCTAACGGTGTCAGACCAGAGCTTCCTAGGCGTCCTTTTACTACCATGGTAACTTTTGCACCGGCATCACAAGCTTTTGTCGCTGCAAATACACCCGCAGCACCGCCTATGACTAAAATATCTTCAGTAGTGAAATTTGCTTTAGAGCATATACAGGGTGTTAAAATACATGCCAGCGCAAATATTAAAAAAACACGGTACGGCTAACAGCTCGCACCACGACATTAACTCAACAAATGCAGAGCGCAAGCAATTCCTCCTCCCGCTAAAAGCAAGAGGTATCCTTGCCAAATAATGAAAAAGATATTTTAAAGAAGACTGTCGGCTTCCTAAGAAGCACTTACAGTATTTTTCTGTATTGTAGCAACTGATAAATATTGGCCAACAATTTGTAGGTTTATAACTCGGTATGGGGGGGTGAAAGAAAGATAGCTTCCCACCCTCGCAAACGAGAAAAAACGAGCGTTATTGGCAAAAGGCAAAATGCTCCCATTGTGTGCATTAGATGAAGACTTAATACAAGGTTTCTCATTTTTAATACATTAACGTATTGAAAGTAAATAATTATTTATTTTAGCTCGCATTTATAAAGAACCTAATAAATGCAACTGCCGCATTTCCCCAGACAAAGAGCCAATTACAATTCATTATGCATGCCAGGTAACTATTTTTTTGCTTGTTCTAGTCTAATCTTTAACAATAAATAAAATTTAAAATGTGTATTGGGAAGAATGCAGACTAATACACTGTTAGCGGTTCAAAAAACGTCCAAACGGAGGCCAAAATGTTTAAAGACTTACACCTATTTCAGGCAAAAACTGCTTCCCTATTTAAACAATTCACACGTACTATTCTCTTTTTTGCGGCGGCAACGTCAATACTTATTACCGCCGGTTGTGCAAACGTCGATCCTCATATGGTGCAAACTCAAACTCGGGGAAAGACCATCGCGGTGGCATCTGCACTTGGGCCTAACTTAGAACTCAATTGGGTAGGCACTACAATCTTTAACAATGAGAAGGGAACCATCGCTGTGCCAGATTGGAATATGGATAATCTGGCCGTCAATTCGATGAGCTCGGGGCTACAGGCAACCCAGCGCTACGCTGCAGTCAATACATTATCTAACATTAGTCGGGTTGGTGAAGCAATTCCTGTGCTTCCACCCGGTTCACAGGCCGATTACTTACTACTGATTGAGCGTTGGGATAGCGGCGATCCAATGTTTGGCACCAATCAATCGTTTCACGGGGTAGGTATCGCTCAGCGATCGTTTATGGGGTTGGTACAAACTAAAGCCCATATTGGTGTGTGCGTAACGCTGTTCGATCTCTCGATCGGGAAGTCCATAGGTGTGATCACCTCGTTTGAGCATTGGAATATACCAACCAGGCTAAAGTCCGGAGGTAATTCCAATTTGCTGGCAAATCAATTCCCAGTTCCGATAATTGATGATCTCGATTTGGACGAGTTGCAGCAACCTATCACTACAAAGCTGGAACAGATGATAGTAAACATTCTTGGCGACATGGGGCTGCGCTAACCCATTATTCAAGCGGGACGTGCTGAAGCGCGCCCCTCATTAAAACGATAATGCAGTCTTTATAAGGACAGATAGGTATTTACACTCGCTATTGGGCGTTTTTGAGCGTCTCAGCCATGCTCATAATCGCGAAGCAGTGAGCATCGCTATAGACAGGCTAAATCGCTTCAGGATATTTGTGCCTTAGATCAATTATTCGAAGCAAGTTCTGCCCCTTTTCTTGTTAGAGTCATTACTTTGTGTCCACTTTATTGATATTCTTGATATTCTATATAGGCATATCGATAAGTTTTGAGGTAAACCAGATGAAATTTACATTTATTGCTGTAGTTATTGCTCTACTCCTTAGCGGATGCGCAGAGACATGGAAAGGCGCCAAAGAAGATTCGTCTACCATTTGGAGCGAGACGAAGCGGACGACTGAAGAGGGCGTTCAGAGCACTAAAGAGGCGATTCACGAAGCGACCAGGTAATATCGCCTATTCTCACAAAAGCACTATAGCTCCCCAATTCATCTTAAATTAATGATGAAAATGGTCAATCAAGGTGTTCCTAAATTCCTGTTGGAAGTCACTACCTGGGAGAGCATAATAGTCATTAGTCATTAGTCATTAGTCATTAGTCATTAAGTGCATATTTCTCGTGTAATAGTCTTAATATTTTCAATGGAATAGGTATCTATTATTACCCTGCAGGTTTTCTAAAAGAGAAAATAGGTTTATATGATTTCATTAATTATGCAAGGTCGCTATGACCTTTTTATTATGCTGCTTATCGCGATTGTCATCTCATTGTCTTTCCATGAATTTGGTCATGCTTGGACTGCGAAGCGGTTTGGAGATAATACCGCAGAAAGAATGGGAAGGCTGACAATCAACCCTATGGCTCATATTGATCCAATGGGGCTATTAATGGTTGCATTGATAGGTTTTGGTTATGCTAAACCAGTCCCTACTAACCCTAGAAACTTCAACTCTCCACAAGCCTCACTTTGGATCTCCGCAGCCGGGCCAGGAATGAATTTAGTGTTGGCATTTTTATGCATCAATTTACAAGTTGCTGCTTTAGCATTTCAGATTGATGGATTAACTGCTGACGGACCTCAGTTTTTCTTACGGTATTTAGCCTTTATCAATATTATCTTAATGTTATTTAATTTGATTCCCATTGGCCCTCTTGATGGCCATTACATATTGCCTTATTTTTTAACCAAAGCGCATGCTTATAAGTATGTTAGATGGAACGAGCAATATGGCTCTATGGTATTGTTTGGCTTCATCGGATTAAGCATGTTGGGCGTGCCTATATTTTCTTTCTTAATGGGATTTGCTAGCAACATATCGAGGTTTTTAATCATTTTTTAACATTCAAGATGAATTATCAATTTATAAAAACAGATCGCAATTGTTTATACCCATGACCCTTCAAGATGCAAAGTCAGCAGGGAAAATTTCAGTGCGAATATTATAAGTGTCGTGTTCTTAATTCGGTACGTATTGATTCAATAAAAGGGGGCTTGATATATTTCCCCTTATTATAAGTCACCTGTTTTTTATACGGCTTTGTTCCTCTTCAGTGTTGTTCGGTTCAGCGATACTCATAGTAACCACAATATAATGAGATTAATGCTATGAGTTAAGTAACTTTTACTGTTTTTCAAGAGAGTATGCAGACCTATCTTATATCGAAATAAAACGCTTAAATCATCAAATAGAATTCCAGCTTTCTAAGAATGAAGTTGGTCAAGTCCTTGCCACACTTATTTTAGTTAGCTGTAATTTACCTCTTAAAACGGCGGTAGGTGAAAGGAGGAATCGTGAGTCTAATTTCCACGTTTTGGACATTAAATAAAACCAAGCTAGATCAACTCTTATCAGAGTCAAAGCCAGTAGAGAAAACAGTCGGTAAAAAGCCTCTTCTGCCATTTATGAAGCAAAAAACAGAGATTGTATATCCATGGTTTGATTATCTAAATGAAAATGCACAGGAAGGAGATGAATATGAACTCTCAGGTATGGTAATGACTGATTACGATCTAATGCTTTCTAAAATTGCCGGGTCAATATTCGAGCTCTCACTGCCTCAATCCAATCAACTATCTGAATACTGCGGCGGTAGTTCCGCAATCATCGGCTATGAAAATGCACAACATATTATTGAGACAATAGAAAAGGCAAATTTTACAGAGAGGGATGTAACAAGGTTTTATGATGAAGACGAAAGGCCTGAGGATTGGCGGTTTGATCCAAAAGATGTGCTCAGCACAGGGGAACATATCAAGAATTGGTGCAGTAAAGTAACACCTGACAAAATTGGTATCTTGATAATTGGCTAAGTAAGTACATCAATCACCTAACAACACGCTAAATTTGATGCTTCACTGTTACGTTAGTTACCCTCACTTCTCAGTGAGTCATAAATTAGCAAAGAGTTATGTTTCTGCATCGCAAGACCATCAGGCTATATGCATAAGTGTTCTTGGAAAAGATTCGGGAACAAGCTCTTTAGCGAGTTACCTTCGATGGGATGATGTTAAAGCAATAGATTTAGTGGAATTACTTTATCAAATAGAAAAAGGTTAATTTTATGCCGTAATAAAAGGCCGCAAAAACAGCACCAACTTGCTCGCCAGTGAACTCGGGGTTGATTAATTAGTTAATTGAACATTGCATTGATAGTCCATATAAAAGAGGGAACAATATGAAAAAATCATTATTAGCGATACCACTGTTTATCCTTTTAGGATCTTCGCAAAGTCATTCTCAGGCTCTCTCAAGCAGTATGAAAGTTTATCAGGGAACAGGGGAAGTTACTCAAGGGAGAGCAACAACGATTAATCCTGGTTTGTTTACCTGTGATACTGGAGGATCAAGAGTTTCAGCTGTGGGTATGCAGATTGATTTGAATTCAAATAAGTGGACAGTTCCCTCCGATAATCAATTTCTATCTGCTAATCATGCGCCAGATCTTTTTAATGAATGTTCAGGTATAACCCCTAAAGATTTATCTCAGGTTGATATAGATGCAATACCTGTTGTGGAAGTTGATGCTGACGGCGATATCGTTATAGGCTACCTATTTGCTGACAACTATTTTGAGCTTTATATCAATGGCAAACTTGTTGGAGTGGATGCCGTTCCATTCACTCCCTTTAATTCTAGTATTGTAAAATTTAAGGTAAAAAAACCTTATAACATTGCAGTTAAACTTGTTGATTGGGAGGAAAATTTAGGTCTTGGATCTGAAAGTAATCGCGGTAAAAAATATCACGCGGGAGATGGCGGATTTATCGCAAGTTTTAGTGATGGCACTGTCACAAATAACCATTGGTTTGCGCAAACGTTTTATACATCACCAATTTACGATTTAACGTGTTTAAAAGAGAAAAATCAACTTCGGGATTCATCCTCTTGTTTTGTTGGCAGTACCGATGATGGAGAAAATGCCTATGCTGTTCATTGGTCACTTCCTGCAAACTGGGAATTGGAACAGTTTGATTATAGCAATTGGCCTCAAGCGACTATTTATAGTGAAGATGAAATAGGGGTTAATAATAAGCAGGCGTATATGAATTTTAGAGAAAAATTTGCTGGTGGCGGAGCGAAGTTCATATGGTCAAGTAATGTCGTGCTGGACAACCAGGTATTGCTAAAATATCAGGTTCAATAAAGGGATAAAAAGCACGTAACAATTGAATTCACAAAGCTTGCTG
>JBATHQ010000231.1:0-3680 GCA_049667005.1 Psychromonas sp. | reverse complement strand
CTTCACCCGAAGTGATGTAATTACCCTGCATTGCCCGCTTACCGAGGAGAATCGTCACCTGCTTAATGAAGAGTCTTTTGCGAAAATGAAAGATGGTGTGACGATCATTAATACCAGTCGCGGCGCTTTATTAAATGCCAAGGATTCAATCGAAGCTTTAAAACAGGGAAAAATTGGCGGATTAGGTTTAGATGTTTACGAGGAGGAAGATTCTCTGTTCTTTAATGACCATTCCAGTGAAATTATCACCGATGATG
The DNA here is from genome assembly GCA_049667005.1 of Psychromonas sp. GTDB lineage: Bacteria > Pseudomonadota > Gammaproteobacteria > Enterobacterales > Psychromonadaceae > Psychromonas. Next base: position 3,423 of record JBATHQ010000231.1, on the reverse strand, counting down.
TATTTCGCCGCTTATCTTCCTGCCATAACGTCATCTTCACCGGGCATCAGGCATTTTTGACCAAAGAAGCGTTAACCAGTATTGCGCAAACCACTTTGGATAATTTACGCAGTTTTGCATCGGGTAACTCTAACGACAATGAAGTAAGGTAAATCTTTTGCACGAATGCCAGGGTGAGTTGGCCTCTTAAGTGCAAATTTTCTTCAATCTGAAAGCGTTCTGAGCAAAGCATAAGGCAGTAGCCTGGTGGCTACCCAGCACAGGGCACTTCTAGATAAACGTCAAAGGCTGCAGTTTTGCATCTTATTTAAATGGTCAAAAATGGCACAGAAAAAATGAATGAGCACAAGGTATTTGACAGAGCAATAGCAGGTATGTGTGATTGAAAACAACGCAGTTCGCGTTGATTTTAACAAGCAAGATTGAGCAGGTATTTATGTGAATCGGGATGATCTGCTAATGCCAGAAAGTTAACTTAACGGGGTATCTCTATGCAGCTCTTTTATAATTTCAGTAATAGCCAAAATCAATGATGACTTAATAACCCTCTTATTCTGCTCCAGTTTCATCTGCACTATATAATGAGAGCTTTCATCATCTGGTTGCGGGTCATACAGGTTGGGTGGCACAATGCCAGCCATGGCGTTAATGGACTTTAAACGCTCAACAATCAAAGTTGCGGTAAACTCTATTGATTCATTTTCATCGGATTTTACAAAATCCTTTAATTCAATAAATGTTTCAATGTCTTGGTAGGATTTTTGCGATAACAGCCCTAAACCATATAAAAGTTTTATACGGATAGCTAAATGCGCCAGTGGCCCATCTCGACTGAGTAAAGGTTCAACAGCATATTTTACCGCATAATCATCTTTCCTGAACACATTTTGAATAAGGACATCGACGGCATCTTCAAAAAGATCAAAACTGGCGGTAAAAAAATCATAAGCGCTTTCCGCCTCAGAAAGCGTATCCACAACATCAATATCAAATTTCATTCGAGTATATTCAGGCATCAGTTTCTAATATAAAAATAAGTGCCACAAAAAGTGGCACTTGAATAAACGGATTATTTTAAACTTTGGTAAGCTTTTTCGACCAGTTTAACAGTTTCACAGTCAACATCCAGACCTGAATAATGCGCTAATGTTTCTGCCAAGCCTTTTTCAGCAAACATGGCCTGTAACTCAACGGCTTGAGGATCATCGTCATTTTTGTATAAAAATGCAGCTGCGATACCTTTAACTAAATGTGCATTTGGTAAACCATATTCTAATGTACCATTGAGCGGTTTAATCAAACGATCATTTTCACTTAATTTACGGATTGGCTGACGACCGACACGATCCACCTCATCGCGTAAATACGGGTTAGCAAAACGTCCCAATATTTTTTGAATATAAGCAGCATGCGCTTCCGGATCAAAGCCATAGCGACGTATCAATACTTCACCACTTTCCTGCATTGCGGCAGTCACATCGGCACGGATAGCTGGATCTTCGATGGCGTCTTTAATTGTTTCATGGCCAGCAAGCACACCTAAGTATGCAGTGATTAAATGACCGGTATTAAGGGTAAATAATTTTCGTTCAACAAATGCCATTAAATTATCAGTACATTCCATCCCTTTAATGTTAGGGATCTCTCCTTTAAACTGAGTTTGATCAACAATCCATTCACTAAAGGTTTCAACTGTTACCGCTAACGGATCTGTTTCACCCGCTTCTGCCGGCGGTACAATACGATCCACTGCAGAGTCAACAAAACCGATTGTCAGATCACTCTGCGCATGCAAAGACTCTGGTAAATGCTTGAAGACTTGCGCTTTTAATTGACTCGTTCCACGCACCATATTTTCACAGGCAATAATATTCAACGGCGCTTTATTGCCGCTGTTTAAACGCAGTTCGATAGCATCGGCAATCGTTTTTGAAATAATATTTAAAACCGTAGGACCTACCGCAGTGGTCACTAAATCAGCCTCAGCAATCAGTTTTACAATTGCCGGATCAGTTGAATTAATCGCCGTCACATTGCTGACTTTTTCAACGACACACTGAGCACCAACCACGTTTACATCATATCCCTGGCGTGCAATTAGCGCATTTACAACTGTTTCATTCACATCAGCAAATGTTACAGCGATACCTGCATCAGATAAAAGTTTACCGATAAAACCACGACCAATATTACCCGCACCAAAATGTATTGCTTTCATAATCTCTATTTCCATAAATTATTTGCAAGAGGCCAGGTAAACCCAGCCCTTAATATTGACAAAGCCACCTATAAAGGTGGCTTCTTAAGAATATTTTAGTTGCCTAAAATTCGTAGTACATCTGCCGCATTAGCTGTTGTTTTCAAACATTCTATTGCTTCTTCATCATCAAGTGCATTAGTGATGGCAGTGATAACTTGAATATGTTCATCACCTTGTGCAGCAATACCAATAACCATTACTGCAACATCGTCCTCATCTTCGCCCCACTGAATACCTGCTGGGTACTGACAAAATACGATACCGGTTTTCTTAACATATTTTTTAGTTTCAATCGTACCGTGAGGAACCGCAATTGATTCACCTAAGTATGTTGATACTAATTTTTCTCTGTCAAACATGCCTTGCTTATAGCCTTCTTCAACATAGTTCATAGCAACCAGTTGCTCTCCGGCAAATTTGATAGCTTCTTCTTTAGTTGTCGCTTTTAGTCCAAGAAAAATATTTTTTTCCGTTAATACTAATGGACCTTTAGATTCAGCAGGAGCAGGTGCAGCTGCTGCAGGAGCCGGAGCCGCCGCTGGGCCACTTACTGCAGATTTAAGTTTAGCAACCAGACCGTCGTACATCGCATTATCTAAGAAGTTAGTTAATGAGATATGCTCAGCGTTTGCAGCATGTTTACGTGCTCTCTCGGTTAAATCTTTATGCGTAACAACAATATCCACATCGCCAGGTAAATCATTGATAGCCGTATTAATAACTTCGATATCTAGACCGGCTGCCTGTACTTTTTTACGTAGCAAACTTGCGCCCATTGCACTTGAACCCATACCGGCATCACAAGCAACAATGATTTTTTTCACTGCCGATAAATCAGCTTTCACACCACCAGTCGCTTGACCTTTAGATCCAGCCTTCATCTCTCTCATTTCGTTTGCCGCTTTTTCTAATGCATCTTCTTCACCCGCAACACTTTTCTGAGTTTTCATTAGTAAAGAGGCAACGAAGAAAGATACCGTCGCTGCAGCAGCAACAGCTATAAGAATACCCACGTAAGCGCCTTTAGGCGTCATCGCTAAAACAGCAAAGATAGAGCCTGGAGATGCAGGAGAGATAAGACCCGCATTGAACATTGTAAGTGTGAATACACCCGTCGCACCACCAGCAATAACAGCTAAAAGAAGACGTGGGTTCATCAATAC
>JBATHQ010000230.1:0-4916 GCA_049667005.1 Psychromonas sp. | reverse complement strand
GTGTTTGGCTATATTTGTCGACCAATAGCTTATTAATTGCCTGTATCACGGCTTGATAATCGCCAAAAGTTAAACGTTGCAAAGCTTTGTCATAAGAAAGCCATTGGAATTCACTGTGCTCTTCAGACAAAGTCGGCTCCCCGCTTATTTTGCTGACAAAAACATGTTCGACAACCTCACTGGGCTCTGCTCCGTATAGTACCCGCCATTCCTCTTGTATAGGATATCTAAGAGTCAACCCGGTGGCGTTCACGGCTTCTAATTTAAAAGCAGTTTCTTCAAATACTTCCCGGTATGCCGCCATTTCAGCATTTTCACCCTCTTCAAGGGCACCGCTGACACACTGCCAGAAACCAGGTAAATTGAGTTCATCACGCGCGACCCGCTTCAGCAAAAGGTATTCGATCTGTTTATCTATTATTCTATAGAGGAAAACATTTGCCGAGACTGCGCGTCGTTTATTTTCTTTCACTAATCAGCACCTTACCTTAACCTAAAATGAATATTCTCTTATTTTAAAATCATTCACAGTTGAATCAAGACATATTTTAAGCGCTTTAATAACAACTCCATTTTACAAACTTTTTTGAGTAATAATTGTGTTATGAAGATAGCATTGACTATTGAATGAAGGGGTTCAGGAAGCCCACAACGATACCCATATTACCTCAATGTAACATGGGTATCGACTGTAAGTCTGATATAAATCAGATGATGGGGAATCGGACTAACACATCAACTTTTGAAGACATTGACGCACTCAGCGTCTTTTTGTTTTCTGTGACAAGAATCACAACACCATCGTGCTTAGCAATATTTTTCTGAAAGTGATTCAGATCAAAATCTTGGTCACGATCGTGAGAGTTTTTTATTCCAGCACGTTTTTCAAATAATGGATCGGCTCCGGTAAACATTAATATATCGCGACTAATTTTGCCTTGTTTAAAAATACTCGCAACTTCTGTATCTGCTTGTTTATCAGTAATAGCCGTGGACAGATGCACCCTTTTTTTTGTGAAACGCGTTATCTCACGAATGATTGCAGACAATTCAGCAGCACTTGGACCATTTAAGGTGATCAAAAAACGCGATTTTAGCTGCGCATGATCAGCTAAATCAGGTAAAAAACGATGATAGCTACCGCTCAAATATTCTACTATTAACATATGGTTCTCTCTTTGACTTTATTATGGTCAAGAAACTACTTGAAGATAAGCAAATCAGCAAGTGCTTTTACACCTGCAACTGAAAAATAGATAACATTATGCAGGAATCTCTTTTTATATCGGCGTAAGTGAATAGGCATAATTAATGCCGCCCAATCAATATCAGTTCGGCCTGGTTCCCTTATTTATGGCTCAGAGGAATATTGGATGCAGTTTCGTCCGTCTGTCTTAGCATGATAAAGTGCCTTATCGGCGCTACTAATTAAATCCTTTGCTGTTTTTTCCCCGTCGGGAATGCAAACCGCTATACCGATGCTGATAGTTACGAAACCAAGTAAAGCGTCTTCATTTATCAAGGACATTACCTGAACAGCCCGTCGCAGTTTCTCGGCCAATGTACAGGCACAAGCCATATCAATTCCGGCAGAAATAACACAGAACTCTTCCCCGCCATAGCGAGCCACCAGCTCACCCGCTCTACAGACATTATCCATTAAAGTGGACGCTACTTTTTTAAGGCACTCATCTCCTGCCTGATGCCCATACCTGTCGTTGAATTTTTTAAAAAAATCAACATCAATCATGATCAGGGCCAAGGGCTGGGACGTACGTAGTGCCCTCGCCCACTCCGTCGCGAGAACCTTGTCAAAACGACGGCGATTTGCAAGTCCGGTCAAAGCATCCGTCACCGAAAGTTGCTCGAGTTTGCTGTTCATTATCTGCAACTCCTGAGCTTTCTGCTCTAGCGCTAAACAGAACCTTTCGACGTTTTGGTTGCTGAGGCGCAAATCAGCTTCCCGTTGGTCTGCGCCAATAGCTGTTTTGCGAAATTGCCGGACAGCAAAGCCGAGACGCCCGAGCTCGTCGTCACCTGCAGGGGGCAATGCTGCGTCAAGTTTTCCTGCGGCGATAGCCTGCATCGCCTCACTCAGCCAGGAGAGTCGCGATATTACATTGCGTAAAACATGGAAATACATCAGGGCGACAATTCCCAGTAACCCAAGCCCCGTAGCAAAGAGTAAAATGAGTGTGTATCTTTGCCGTATTTGATCGGCAGACATGCCTGCATTGCTCATCACTGCAAGCTCCTGGCGTACCAGATCCGAAGTGGCCTGATCAACAAGACGGGTTATGCGACGGTTCTCACTGATCAGGTTTTGGCTTTCGATCTCAAGCATTAATTCACGCTCTCTAAATGCCAGCAATCCACTTTCTGCAGAGACGATCTCCTGCAGTTCGATAAATGGTCTGTCAAGGACGGCGTTAATTTCGGCAGGCAGCTTTTTGAAAGTAATATCGGCCTCGATAAGTGCGGTTTTCAGGACCTCTCGAGAAATCGCCAGGGCCGAGAGTGTTGGATCCTGGATCGCCGCCAGAACACGTCCGGCTATTGTCTCGACCTCAGTGTAGAAACGCTGCACCGGAGCCCATTGCGCCGATCTCCGCGACATTTCGACTATCTTGTCGATAGGTGGAGATGGCCGTGATAATAACCGTACGATTACATCATTATCTCCTTCAATGATGCGGACTCGATAGGTCAAATGCTGCTTAAAGGTTTGCAGGTTGGAAAATAGGCGTTCACGTCCTAATTGCCGCTCTAGCGCCATATCAACGCGCTGTTCGGCCATAGCGTGTAATCTGCGCAGATTCTCGGTTAGCTCTGCGCCAAGGCGTCGGACATCCTCCATTTCCGTTGTTGCGCTGTTTATGCCACTCAAGGCTTGTTCAAGTTCCGTCACTGCATTTGTAAATCGTTGCAAAGCGAGTTGGCGGTCGTCATCGCTGCTAGCGGATTGCAACGCAATCCCAGTTGTGGCAAGCGACTCCACCGCCTTGGATACCCGCAGCGTCTGCATCATTGCCGGCAGTCGTTTTTCAAGAATAACTCCCATTGAGTTGCTGACATGGGTTGTACTGAACAGCGCAATCAAGGTGGCCAGGATCATAACACAGGCCATGGCTGCGAAACCGAGCAGCAAACTCCTTTTAATGCTTAAACCAGCGGCAGGGCTTATTAGCCGGATCAGCATGGGCAATTTTAGGCAGGCAGAGTTAATCCAGCGCAACACGTTTACCTTTTTTCCAGACATACCAGGAAAAAGCCGGATAGCTTGTATGGATATCGCCCTTCTCGTCAAAATAGACCTGACCGAAAATAGTTTCAATCGGAGCCTGACGAATAGCAGCGGCCACTAAGTCTGCGTCAAAGGAGTTGGCTCTGCGCACACCTTCAATCCAGGTTTGGGTGGCCGCGTAGGCAAACAGGGTATAACCGGCCGGCTCTTCACCCAATTTTTCCAGTTCAGCCACCGCCTGAGTCGCAGTGGACAACTCTGCAGCTTCAGGAGGAAATGTAAATGGAACCCCCTCGCCCGCCGCGCCTGCTGTTTCTATAAAAACCTTTGATACCAGCGTATCACTGCTGATCACATTGAAAGGTGCCTCCATCTGACTTACCTGACGCATGAACACACCACTATCGAGCCCGCCTCCTACCAGATAGAGCACTTCAACTCCTGCATCAATAAAGTCTTGGATGTTTTCTGCATAGGATGATGCAGAAGCGATTCCAATAGTTGAACGGACCGGTTTAATGCCTTGTTTTTCGAGGGCATCGATGGCTGTTTGGGCAAGCCCCACAGAATAACCGCCGGGAAAGTAAAAAACACCGACCTTTTTACCGGCGTGGTGCGCCGCAATTCGTTTAGCTGCGATGTCGCCCTGAACCTCATCCCGGCCAATCATGCGGAATATTGTACTGATCCCCATCTCGGTCACTTTCGGATTGGTGGACGCCGGCGTAATTTGCAACACCTTGTGGCGCGCATAGATAGGTGCAGCCTCAATCGTTGCCATGGAGCAGGAATGGCCAATAACCACGGCCGGAAGATCAAGAACCAGTTCCTGGGCGACCTTCCCGGCAATCTGAATACTGCACTTGTCATCGTAGGTTTTAATAGTTAATTTTTTTCCCAATAATAATCCATCGGGCAAGGCCTGAATGGCTGCTGTAACGCCTGCGTTGTATTGGATTCCAACCGAGAAACTGTTACCAACCATAGGGCCGGCAATAGCAACTGTGACCGCCTCCTCTGCACTCACCTGCCGGGAAACAGCGACTAAGGTCGCGCCTATAAATACAACAGAGAAGATGGACAGGCGACAAAAAGCAGCAAAACTATTGTGTTGTCCGGATCTGTTTTTCCACTCATTCTTCGACAAAACCATTTAACTACTCCAGAGGGTTAATAACGGATAAAAATTTTTGATAATTCAGGGAAATGACTCTTTATTTTGCCATAAAACAAGACGGAGATTCGTTTTTTAATTGCAGTACAAAGAGGAAAATGCAGCACCGGATCTGTTATTCCGTAATTTGCTTTCATTTTAATGATGCTAACGCAACCAGCAGGATAATTCCCTTTCTGCCGATGCTTACAAAAGTACTACACTTTAAGTTATATTCACCTGATCTTCAACGGGTTATTATGTTTTACAGAGATGATTCGCGATTGAACTTTTGTATGATTAAAAAGTTCGGGTCTTTCATTTTGCACACAATGAAAGACCCCCATAGTTTTCTGCCGTTTTCTGCCGGAGGTGCTGCCGTAAGTAACTTGTTAAGTATTTATTCGACTACTTATACGACTCAGACAATGCCATAAAATCACTCCAGTGTAGTATTTCTACACTTGTAATGGGGTTATTTTTCAATAGATTCATAGCTATAGCAGATCCCAATCTCGC